>JAISWA010000021.1 GCA_031271275.1 Clostridiales bacterium
CCGCGCGGAGGAAAACGGCTCGGTCAGTTTTGGCGATTATATTTCTGAGGAAAAAAAGAAGCTCGACAATTTTGAGGTGGACGGCGACCTGTACAAGGTCAAAACCCACAACGAAATCACCCGGCTTGAGAAGAACGGGAAGCTCCTACTCGAAACCGTTCCGGGTTCCGCCGTACACGGCCTGCGCGTCAACGGCGCGGAAGTCGCCTTCGGGCTGGAAGGCGCGGACGATACCCGCGTGACCGTCGAATTGGAGCCGGACCAAATCTACCGCGTCATCATCGACGGCGTAAACATCGGCAACGTAAAATCCAGCGTCTCGGGCAAGGTGGTCTTCAGCCTTGAACTGGACGAAAATATAAAACCCATCGAAATTATCAAGAATTAATATGCCCGCTAAAATAAAGACGGCATTCATCTGCCGCCAGTGCGGTTACGAGACCCCCAAGTGGTTGGGCCGCTGCCCCACCTGCGGGCAGTACAGCACTATGGAAGAAACGTCTGTAACCCCGGTGCAGAGCAAGGCGGCGCAGTCGGTAAGTATCGGCGGCGCGGCGGTCAAGCTGAGGGAGGTATCTTTAAGTAAGGGCGCGGGGGAAAGAATCAAGACCGGGCTTGCCGAGCTTGACCGGGTGTTAAACGGCGGAATCGTCGCGGGTTCGCTGCTGTTGCTCGGCGGCGACCCCGGTATCGGAAAGTCAACGCTGCTGTTACAGATTTGCCGTGGGGTAGGGGAAGGCAACACCCGCGTGCTGTATGTCTCCGGCGAGGAAAGCGCGGCGCAGATCAAAATGCGCGCCGACCGGCTCGGGGTGGACGCCGCCGGCGTGTTCCTGCTTCCCGAAACGGATATGGACGCGGTTTCCGCCGCGGTGGAAAAAATCAAACCGGGCCTGCTCATGGTCGATTCCATTCAAACCATGCGCGACCCGGAAATTTCCTCGCTGCCGGGCAGCGTGACGCAGGTGCGGGAATGCACCGCCCAATTGATTCTATTGGCGAAGAAGCAAAATATCGCCGTCATATTGGTGGGGCACGTCACCAAGGAAGGCACCGTGGCGGGGCCCCGGGTACTTGAGCACATGGTGGACGCGGTGCTCTACTTCGAGGGCGAGCGCCGGGAAAATTATCGCGTGCTGCGGGCGGCAAAAAACCGCTTCGGTTCCACCAACGAGATCGGCGCTTTTGAAATGCGGGAAGACGGACTGTGCGAGATAGGCGACCCGTCGGCGTACATGCTCGCGGGCCGGCCGGTGAACGTCTCCGGCTCGGTGGTGACTTGCACGGTGGAAGGCACCCGCCCTATCTTGACGGAAGTGCAGGCGCTGGTCAGTTACACCAATTTCGGGACGCCCCGCCGCACCGCCACCGGTATGGATTACAACCGCGTGGTCATGCTCATAGCGGTGTTGGAAAAACGCGCGGGGTACAAGCTTCAAACCTACGACAGCTACGTAAATGTCGCCGGGGGAATGCGCATTTTCGAAACCGCCGCCGACGCGGGGGTAATCGCGGCGTTGGCTTCCTGTTATAAAAACAAGCCGGTGGACGCGCAAATCGCGGTGTTCGGGGAAGTCGGCCTGGCGGGGGAACTCCGGGCGGTCAACATGGCGGAAAAGCGCGTGACGGAGGCAAAGCGGCAGGGCTTCGGGGCGTGCGTGATACCCCAGGCAAACCGGAGCGGGCTATGCGTTCCGGCGGGCATACGGGTATACGGCGCGGCGAACATCGGGGAATTATTGGAGGTCGTCTTATGAAATGGCTTCTCGGTTACTTGGCCGGATTATGCGTGCTTACGCTTATCGTGTGCGAAGCGATTGCGCTGCCCACATTCAGTAAAGCTTTTTACAGCCACGAGTTCGATAAATACGGCGTCCCCGAGACCATCAGCGTCGAAAAGAACGAGCTCATGCGCGTCACATCGGAAATGCTCGACTATATGCGCGGTCGCCGTGGGGACTTAAACGTACCTTCCGTCGTCGCGGGGCAGGAGCGGGAATTCTTTAACCAACGGGAAAAAGACCATATGGTAGACGTGTATAAGCTGTTTGAAATTGGCTTTCGCGTGCGTAACATAGCGTTCTGGTCGTTGCTTTTTCTTATCTTGCTCATGGTTTTTCTTAAAATCCGTGTTTCGTTTATATTAGCCCGGTGCTGCCGCGAGATTGTCGCCGGGTTTCTCATCCTCTCCGCCATACTCGCGGGCATTATCGCCATTGATTTTGACCGCGCGTTTACGGTTTTTCACTTGATTTTTTTCAGCAACGACCTCTGGCAGCTTAACCCCGCCACCGATTTACTGGTCAACATCGTTCCCATCGGTTTCTTCACAGACATCGCGATTTTCATCGGCGCGCTATTCCTTGTTTTCTCGGCTGTTATAATCATTATTGCTACCGTGTGCATCCGCAAAATGTCGGCGGTGGAACGCTACCCCGATGCCGCCGTTTCCCGCAGAAGGCGCTTGAAATGATTGTGCTGCTTGCGTTACTTGCGCTCGTTTTATTGCTGCTGTTCGTGCCGCTGCGGTATCAGGCGTATGTGTCGTCCGCTAAAGCGGTGGCGGATTTCCGTATTTCCTGGCTGCTGCGTTTAATTGATATCCGGTATATGTATGACAATAACAAACTCCGCGCCGCTGTAAGGTTCGCGGGCTTTCGCATAAAAAATAAGAAAAGGAAAGCGTTTAAAAAAGTAAAAACGATAAAAAAATCAAGCGCGAAAGCGCCGTCTAAAAAAAAGGAAAAAGCCGGTTTGCCCGGGAGATTCAACAGTTTAGCGGCGCTATTGACAGACAAAGACGGTAAAACTATTATTGGCGTGTGTTTCCGGTACATTGCTAAAACATTAAACGCTTTAAAGCCGCGTTACTTGCGGGTGGATGCGGTGTTTGGCTTTGACGACCCGTCCGTTACCGGTTGTTTGCTTGGCGCTTACGAAGCGGCGGCCGGGTATTTTCGGTTCCGCGAGAATATCCGCCTCTCGGGGGATTTTGAAAAACCGGCGTTTAAAATAGAAGCGTCTGTGAAGGGAAGCGTCAGCGCGGCTTCATTGGTTGGGCCTCTCGTCTGGTTGGTGACGCGCAAGCCGGTGTTTCAACTTATCAGGCAAACCCTCGGTAACAATAAATCAGAAAGACAGGAGGACGCTAACAATGAGCAGCGAAAGCGTGAACCATAATCTGCAAACGCTCTTTTCCAAAATGGAGGAGTTTATCTCCACCAAGACCGTCATCGGCGAGCCGATTCATTTTGACGACGTGATTTTGGTGCCGTTGGTGGACGTTTCGTTCGGCGTCGGTGCGGGGGTCAACGAGTCCGCCGCGGAGAAAAAGGGCGACGCCGGCGGCGGCGGTATGGGCGCGAAGCTCAGCCCCTCTGCGGTGGTGGTAATCGTCAACGGGACGGTGCAGTTGGTCAACGTAAAGAACCAGGACAGCGTCAACAAACTGATTGATATGATTCCGGGGCTGTTGTCCAAAATCAACTGGAGTTCCCTTTTCGGTAAAGAGGATAAAAAGAAAAACGACGAAAACTTTGCCGGTGGCACGTTTAACGAAAAGAGAGTGGCAGAGGAGCTGTAGCCGGAATGAATGCCGACTTTATCAATCCGTTTATTCAGGGCGTTCAAAGCGTATTTACTAGCGTCGCGAATGAAGCGCCGGCGTTGGGCAGCCTGTTTGTTAAAGCAGCGCCGTATTCCGCCATGCCGGTGACGATTTCACTGAGTATCATAGGCGAAATTACGGGCGAGGTCGTGTATACCATGAAAGAAGCAGACGCGTTCTATGTCGCGTCGCTTATGATGATGGGAATGCCGGTCACCGCCCTCGACGAGATGTCCCAAAGCGCGGTTTCGGAATTGGGCAACATGATTTCCGGGCATGTGGCTACGATTTTTTACGGTAAAGGCATTAAGATTGACATTACGCCGCCCAGTTTTAAATTAAACGCCACGGCGGCGGATTTCCCGAACATGGCGAAGGTATCTAAAGTCATTTGCATTCCGCTGAAATTTTCCGCCGGACAAGTTTTCGAAGTGGACATCGCTATTGTATAGTATGCTCAACATCGTCCTTCACGAACCGGAAATACCCTATAACACCGGTAATATAGGCCGTACCTGCGTCGCGACGGGTACGGCCCTTCATTTGATACGGCCCCTCGGCTTCTTCACGGACGACCGCGCCATCAAAAAAGCCGGGTTGGATTACTGGTCGCTGCTTAACCTGCGTTATTACGACGGGTTCGAGGATTTTTTAACAAAGGCGAAACCGAAGCAATTATTCCTCTCCACCACAAAGGCGGAAAAATCTTACGCTGACGCGGAATATGAAGACGGCGCTTTTATCGTCTTCGGGAAAGAAAGCGCGGGGCTCCCCCTTGAAATACGCGAGCGCTTTCCCGACGCCTGTGTGCGCATTCCCATGTTGGACGGCACGCGTTCATTAAACCTTTCCAACTCCGTGGCGGTGGTATTGTACGAGGCGCTAAGACAAAACCGGTTTAACGGAATGCGATAACACGTCAAACGCATGAACGCGTTTTGGTATCTTTGGCGTGAATGCGATAAAATTTGCGCTTGACATCTGTTAAAACAGGTGTTATTTTTTATGCGTTCGCGTTAGCACTCAATTAATATGAGTGCTAACAAAATGAAAAATCTTTCGTATATATACACGCGTGGCGAAAAGGAGGCGCGAAACTTGTTGTTAAACGACCGCAAATACAGAATTCT
>JAISWA010000101.1 GCA_031271275.1 Clostridiales bacterium
CTGCCCGCCCTCGCTTAACCCGAAAGGCTGCTTCTGCGGGCCGTAGACCGTGTCGCCAAGCACCGGATGGTGAATGCCCGCCATGTGTACGCGTATCTGGTGGGTGCGCCCGGTTTCCAACCGGGCCTGTATCAGCGTAAACTTACCGAAGCGCTCCAACACGGAAACATGGGTGACGGCGCTTCGGTATTTTTTATTCGCATCTTCCGGTGAAGCCCCGGCGGCGGGGTTTTCGCTGAACACCTTCATCTTCTTCCGGTCGGCGGGGTGCCTCCCGACGGGCTTGTCGATGGTGAACGCGTCTTCTTTCACATTGTTCCACACCACCGCCTGGTACTCCCGCAACATTTTCCGTTCCGCCAACTGCGCCGCAAGCAGATGGTGGGCGCGGTCGTTTTTCGCCGCGACAATCAAGCCGGAGGTATCCTTGTCAATCCGGTGTACAATTCCCGGGCGGAGCAGCCCGGCATTGTCCGCCGCCGAGCCTTGCGCGTCACCCGGAAACGTTTGCCCGTTCCCCCGCGAAAGCGCCCCGCAATGGTACAGCAGCGCGTTCACCAACGTGCCGCCCGTATGCCCCGGCGCGGGGTGCACCACCATGCCCCGGGGCTTGTTTACGACGATTACATCCCCGTCCTCATAGACGATGTTAAGGGGAATGTTCTCCGGCGCGGCGTAAACCGGCTCGGAGGGCGGAACGGTGAAACGGAGGGTTTCGCCGCCGCCAAGCCGGTAACTTTTGGCTACGGGTTTCCCTTCGCGGGTAACCAACCCCCGCTCGAAAATTTTTTGCAGCGCGTTGCGCGATATTTCCGGGAACGCCTTCGCTATCGCCGCGTCGGCGCGTTTACCCCCGTCGCCGCTTTCGGCGGTAAAAAAAAATTCGCCGTCGGCGCATAAAAAAAGCGCGTCGTCCGGCGCGAAATCTTCCGCGTCAAAGATGCCGCGCATGTCAGTCCGTTTCCTTTATAAACAGCAGGATGATGGTGGCAAGGGAGAAAGTGCCGAGCACAAGGCAGACGTCGGCAATGTTAAACACCGGAAAGGTGACGAAGGTAAACTCAAACATATCCGTAACGTAGCCGTTTGCCACGCGGTCGATGAAGTTCCCCGCGGCGCCGGCGAAAACCAACACGAGCGGCACGCGCTGCTTCCACGATTCCCGGGTGAGGGGCAGCCGCGCGTAATAAATCAGGATGACGATAAACACCAACACCGTCAGCGGGATAAACACCCACCGCGCCCCTTCAAACAAGCCGAAGGCGGCGCCGGTATTCTCAAGGTACGTAAATTGGAAGAAGCCGGGGATAACCGGCAGGGTGGCGACCGGATACAAAACGGTTCGCGCCCAGTGTTTTACCCACTGGTCGCCGAGGATTAGCAGCGCGCAGCACAGCGCGGGCGGCAAAAAATATTTCAGCTTACTCATTTCTGTTTTTGTTGAAGAACTGCTCCAAAGCGGGAATCACGCTTATTTCGTCCTCGCCGTCGGCGGTGATGGTGATGTTTTGCCCGTCCTCAATCCCCAACGCGAGCATTCCCATGATGCTTTTTGCGTTGGCGTTCTTGTCGCCGATGCGCAGCATAATCCGGCTTTTAAACTGGCTTGCCGTCTGCACAAACAGCGCCGCCGGCCTTTGGTCCATAAAAGAATTTGCCTTTATCGCCCGTTCAACCATTTCAAATCATTTCCTCTCGTCTTAAGTTTTCCGCTATTTCGCTTATTTTACGAAGCCGGTGGTTAACCCCCGACTTGCCTACGGGGTTGGAAAGCATTGAGCCTATTTCCTTGAGGGACGCCGCCTCGTACTTGAGCCGCAGCCGCGCCACTTCCTCTAAGTTCTCCGACAGTTGCCCCAGTCCGACGCGCCTTTCGATGTAGCGTATGTCCTCGATTTGCCCCACCGCCGCACCCACCGTCTTGTTCAGGTTCGCCGTCTCGAAATTTACCTGCCGGTTGACGGAATTGCGCAAATCCTTCTCAATCCGCACATTCTCAAGCTTCAGCAGGCTCTTGGGCGCTTCCATAATAATCAGCGCGTCCGCGATATTGTCCGACTCCTTGATATACACAAGCGCGTGGGACTTGCGCGTCAGCGTCTTCGGCTTGAGCCCGAAAACCTTGAGCACCCCGGACAGTTTTGCGGCAAGCCGCTCGTTATCCGGCGGCGGCAGGGAAAATTCCAGGTGATAAGTCTTAAACGGGTCGCTTATAGTGCCGCAGGCGATAAAACTTCCCCGCACATAAGCGCGTTTACAGCAATTATCCATCACGACGGCAGGGCTGACGTCCTTTTTCGCCGAGCCGTTTTCCAGTATACAGCCGGTCGCCTTTAATATTTTAAGCGCCTGCGCCCCGTTGGTGATGGAAACCGCCCGCGTGTTTTTTTGCAAAGATTCCGGCGCGGCTATTTGGAAGATTTCAATCAGCAGCCGTTGGAAACGCCGGGCGACCAACTCGTTCTCGGTATGAAGCGTCATGTTTGACGGCGAAATTTCGCAGGAGGCGTTGATAATCGCGCTAAGCTCCGCAAGCTGGCAGTGGCGGTTCGGGTTGACCGCCGCGCAAAGCTCCTTCCGCACGTCCGACGAAAAGGACATTAGGAATCCGCCGCGGTGCGCGCGGGGTCTTTTTCCATATCACGGTGGTTGAGTATAACAGAATGCCCGGAATCGCGCAGTTTTTTAAACAGGGCGTGGGCAAGCGTCACGGAACGGTGGCGGCCCCCGGTGCATCCCACGCTTACAATCAGCTGATTCTTGCCCTCGCTGACATAGCGCGGTATGAGAAAGCCCAATAGCGAAGATATAAGCTCCAAAAACTTTTGGCTGACTTCAAAGCCCATGACGAAATTACGGACTTCCGCGTCCAGGCCGGTGAGCGGCTTGAGCGCGGCATCGTAGAACGGGTTCGGAAGGAAGCGCACGTCAAAAACCAAATCGGATTCCTCGGGTATTCCGTATTTGAAACCGAAAGACAGCACGTTGATCATCAAACTGTCGAAGCGGGCGTCGTTTACGAAGATTTCCACGATTTTTTCCCGCAGCTGGCGGGTGAGAAAATAGCTCGTGTCGATGATGTAGGTGGATTTTTGCTTGACTTCGGCGAGCAGCTCCCGTTCCCGCGCCACGCCGTCGCTAATCAGCCCGCCTTTGGCGAGGGGATGGATATGCCGCGTTTCTTTATAGCGGTTAAGCAGCGCGTCGTTGGACGCTTCCAGAAACAAGATGGAGTAGGGAACGCCAAGCCCGCTTAACGCCTGCAGGCCGGAGAACAAATCTTCAAACAGCCTGCCCCCGCGAATGTCAATCCCCAACGCCACCTGCTCGATACCGCCGCTGCGTTTAAGGCACAGCTCGGCAAAATTGGGTATCAGCGAAGGGGGAAGGTTGTCCACGCAGTAATAACCCACGTCCTCAAAAATTTTCAGCACCGTGGACTTCCCCGCGCCGGACATTCCGGTTACGATTACAAAACGCATTTCAAAGCACCTTTACTTCCGGCTCAAGGGCTACGCCAAATTGCGCGTATACCGTTTGCTTTACGTGTTCGATGAGTTTGAGGACGTCGTCCGCAGTTGCGCCGCCGGCGTTGACGATAAACCCCGCGTGTTTTTCCGAAACCCGCGCCCCGCCTATGGCGAAACCCTGCAGCCCGCTTTTGGCGATAAGCTCCCCGGCGTAATACCCTTCCGGCCTTTTAAACGTGCTGCCCGCGCTTGGGAAATCCAACGGCTGTTTTTCCCGCCGCCGGGCGTTCAGTTCGACCGTCTTCTTTTGAATTTCCACAGGGTCGCCCGGGGTCAGGGCAAGCGTCGCGGAAAGGACGATTCCGCCGTTATCCTGCAGAATACTGCGGCGGTACGCAAAACCCATTTCATTTTTATAAAAAGTCCGGACGTTCCCGTCGGGCGTCAGCACTTCGGCGGACACGAAAATTTGAGCCATTTCCCCGCCGTAAGCGCCCGCGTTCATGTACGCCGCGCCGCCCACAGAGCCGGGTATACCCGAAGCGAACTCCATGCCCGCAAGCCCGTACTCGCGCGCGGTTTCCGCCAGTTTGTGAAGGGTAAGCCCCGCTTCGGCGGTGACGGTGGAGCCTTTTACGATATGTTTGCAAAAATGCGGGTAAAGTTGAACGGTCACGCCGGAAAGCCCGCCGTCGTTGATGAGCACGTTGGTTCCGCACCCGAGCAGGCTCAGGCGAACCCCGCGCTTACGGCAAAGGGCTGCGATTTCCAAGAGTTCTTCCCTGCTTTCCGCCTGGGCGAAAATTTCAGCGGGGCCGCCGATTTTAAAAGAAGTGTGCGCCGCCATGCTCTCATTGGTAAAAAGCCGCATATCGGGAAAGATACGCCTCAGCGCGTCATACAAAAAAACAACTCCCCAAATTAAAATTTATACTGTTGTTCCGTGCGTTCGATTAGCACCTTCGCCGCGTTGTAGCCCATTTTCTTCTGGCGGTGGTTGATGGCGGCGGACTCGCAGATAATGGCGAGGCTGCGCCCGGGGCGGATGGGGATGGCGTGGCACATCACCCGGTTTCCCAATATATCCATGTATTCGTCCACTTCGCCCACCCGGTTGTACTGGCGGGCGGAGTCCCACAACTCAAGCTTGATGACCAGGTCGATGGACTGGGTTTCCTTAATGGACTGCACCCCGAACATCTGCTTCACGTCGATAATGCCGATGCCGCGCAGCTCGAGGAAATACCGGATATTTTCCGGGCAGTTGCCCACCAGCGTCTCCTGCGAAACCCGCCGTATTTCCACCGCGTCGTCCGCGATAAAACGGTGCCCGCGCTTAATAAGCTCCAAAGCGGTTTCGCTTTTGCCCACGCCGCTGTCGCCCATAATCAAAATGCCCACGCCGTAAATATCCAGCAGAACCCCGTGCACCCGAATGCGCGGGGCGAGCTGCGTTTTCATCCAGCGGATGATTTCCGAAATAAAGTCCGACGTGCTCGATTCCGTCCCGAATATGGGTACGTCGTATTTTTTCGCGTAACAGGGCATTTCCGGAAACAGCTTTAAACCCCGGCACAGCACGACGCCGGGGATGCGGTGTTCAAAAATGCGGCGTAAATTTTCCTGCCGGAAATTATCGTTGAGCTTATCCAGATAGGTGTACTCCACCATGCCGATGACCTGCAGGCGGTCGGCGTCGAAGTAATCAAAGAAGCCCGCGAGTTGAAGCGCGGGTCGGTTGATGTTGGGTTCTGTGAGGTTTTTATTGTCTATTTCGATATCGTCGGTAAGCAGGGTAAGCGCAAATTCGTTCATCACCGCGCGAAGCGGCACGGAATACGGATTATCCAAAATGCTTCAAACCTTTCGGAGCGTCTTATAGGGGTCTGACGGAGATAGTGTCTTTGACGGAAACGACGTTCAGCTTTCCGCCCTGCTTAAGCAAAACGCGGTAATCGTCCCACTGGCGCAAATGCGCTTTTTGAAGGAGGTTTTCCTGTATATCGTTAAGCAGCTCGCCCAGTTCGCTTACGCTCATTTCGGTTTCAGGCTCTATTAAAACTTCCGCTTCGTTTTCGCCAACGCTTAACGTCACCCTCGCGTTGCGAAATTCCTCCGTACCGTCCGGCGTATACACAAAATCCCCCGAAAGCAACGGCTTGGCTGTTGACATAACAGACGGCTCCTTTATATTTCGATTCTGTTACACCGGGTGAGTGTATACTAAATTTTTCAAGAATTCAAGCTTCCCAATTCCTTATGAAAGTACGCGTACACCGCCTCCGCGGATTTTTTGTTCATGGACGGCACGCCCGAAAGCGATTCCACGTCCGCGCTTCGGATGGCTTCTATGTTTTTATATTCCCGCATCAGCGCCTTGCGCCGCGTCGGCCCCACGCCGGGGATTTCGTCGAGCACGGAACGTATTTGCGTGTCGGCGCGCAGTTTCCGGTGGTATTCCACCGCGAACCGGTGGACTTCGTCCTGTATGCGCGTGATGAGCTTGAACCCTTCGCCGTGGGTGTCAAACGGGATTTCCCGCCCGTCATACATCAGTCCCCGGGTCCGGTGGCGGTCGTCCTTGACCATCCCGCAGACCGGCACGCGCATGTTCAGCGCCGCCAGCGCTTTTTCCGCAGCGGAAACCTGCCCTTTGCCGCCGTCAATCATCAACAGCTCCGGCAGCCTGGAAAATTTCCCCGCGTCGCCGCCTTCCGCCTTTTCGTTTAAATACCGCGTGAACCGGCGGGTGATGACCTCCTCCATGGACGCGTAGTCGTCGGGCCCGCGCACGCCTTTTATTTTGAATTTCCGGTAATCGCTGTGCTTCGCCTTCCCGTTTTCGAAGACAATCATGGAGCCCACCGACTCAAAGCCCTGTATGTTGGAAATGTCATACGCCTCGATGCGGGTCAGCGGCGCGCCGGTTGCGAGCGCCCTTGAAATTTCCGAAAGCGCCTGTTTATTGCGCTCGGCTTCGTTCCGTATGTGCGCGCCGAACTGTTCCATGGTAAGGGCGGCGTTGTTGAGCGCCAACTGAACCAGTTCCCGCTTCTCGCCCTTCCGCGGGACGGTGAGGACGACGCTCCTGCCCTTTACCTGCCGCAGCCACGCGGAAATTTCCGCGCTCTCCGCCGGTTCGGCGGCAATCACCAACTCCCTGGGGATAAACGCCGCCTCGCCGTAAAACTGCTTGATAAACGCGGCGTAAATTTCGCTGTCGGAGGCGTCCGCGGCGTCCGTAAGCGTCATCATAAAATGCTCGCGGCCCGTCATCTTCCCCCCGCGCACAAAAAACACCTGCACAAGGGCTTCGTCGGGCTTGGCGGGGGAAGCTTCGCCCGATTCGGACACGCCTTCGCCCGGCGCGTCTTTTTTCGCGCGCGCCAGGGCGATAATATCCCGGTCGTCGCCGTCGCAGGCGTCGGCCTTTTGTTTTTCGGAAAGTACGCGCAGCAATTCGATGGTGTCCCGCAGTTCCGCCGCGCGCTCAAATTGCAGTTCCTCCGCGCAGCCCTGCATCTCGCGGGAAAGTTTCGCGGCGACCTCGCTTGTTTTCCCGTGAATGAACCGCTCCGCCTCGGCAAGGTAGCGCTTGTATTCGTCCTCGGAAATCATGCGGTTGCACGGGGCTTTGCAGCGGCCTATGTGATAATTGAGGCAGGGCCGCGCCTTGTCAAAATCCCTCGGGAAAACCAAACCGCATTGGCGCAGGGGCCAGATGCGGTGTATAAGGTCGAGGATTTCCCGCACCCGGTCCGCCGAAGTGTACGGGCCGAAATACTGGGCCTTGTCCTTCCCGCGCTTGCGGGAAAACAGCAGCCGGGGGAAACGTTCGTTGACGGTGACTTTTATATAGGGGTACGACTTGTCGTCTTTAAGGCGGACATTGTACTTGGGGCGGTGCAGCTTAATCAGGTTGCACTCGAGGATGAGCGCCTCGATTTCATTTTCCGTCACGATGTACTCGAA
>JAISWA010000157.1 GCA_031271275.1 Clostridiales bacterium
CCTGTTGACCGCCGGAGATACGTTGAAGTCGGTTCCCGCCGCTGTGGGCAGGTTTGCCGGCAACCTCGGCTCCAATTACGGAAGGCTTTTCGTCTCGTTGTCCATTTCGTTAATTCCGATTTTGATTTTCTATTTTATCTTTAGAAAGCAGATAACCAAGGGCGTAGCCGCCGGAGCCGTTAAGGGCTGACGCGCCCGTACCGCATATATTATTAAAAGAAAAACCGGGCAATGGTTCGTATTCACACCATTGCCCGGTTTTTTTCTGTTGCGTTCCGTGTCATTCTGAGCGAAGCGAAGAATCCCTTTAACTTAAAACATACCGTCCGTGTCATTCTGAGCGAAGCGAAGAATCTTTATGGTTGGCAGATCCTTCGCTTCGCTCAGGATGACAAGAATTAAGTCGCATAGCTATCCCCAAAATCACACAAAGTTGCATTACGTTTGTTATGGGCTATAATGGCGGAACATTACAATGATTTTTTTGGAGGACTGGCTGTGAAATTGCCGGAGGGGAAAAAGGGCGGCGGGAATATTATCATCGTAGGCTGCGGGCGGTTGGGCGCTAACCTTGCCAACACCCTGAGCGACGATGAAAAAAGCGTCGTCATCATTGACCAGAACAAGGACTCGTTCCGCAAACTTTCTTCGTCGTTCGGCGGGAAAACCCTGGTGGGCGACGCGACGGAAATTTCCGTGCTGACGGACGCGGAAATTGAAAAGGCGAGTACGGTCATATCGGTTACGGACAGGGACAACACGAATATTCTGATAGCGCAGCTCGCGAAGGAATTATTTAATATAGAGGAAGTGGTGGCGCGGCTTTATGACCCCGAGTGCGGATGCGTTTACGACGAGTTTGGCATAGACACCATTTGCCCCGCCGTGCTTTCCAGAAAGGAAATAGATAAACTGCTCGGCTTGCCGTCCGGGGACGAGTAAAACGGAGGAAGCGCAATGAAAAAACGGGTGTTTTTAATAGGCGGCTATAAAAAAACGAAGTCACTGGCGGTTTCGCTGCTCAAAAAGGGCTATGAGGTTACCGCGATTAACGGCGATATGGAGAAATGCGTGGTATTATCCGAGATAGACGACCTCGCGGTAATACACGGCGACGGCTCTAAGCCTTATGTGTTGGAGGAAGCCAACGCCTACAACGCCGACATCGCCATCGCCCTGACGGAAAGCGACGCCGACAATCTCGTCATATGCGAGTTGTGTAAGAAAAAATTCCGCGTAAAAAAGACGGTGGCGCTGATTACCGACTCTAAAAAATCGGAATTTTTCTACCGTATGGGCATAGATTCCGTGGTATGCGCGATTACCGCCATCGCCAACATCATTGAGCAGCAGGCGTTTTTGGACGAAATCGCCACGTTGGTTCCGTTGGGCGAAGGCCGCGTAAGGATAGCGCAGGTTCCCATACCGCAGTCCTCCCCCGCCGTGGATAAAATGCTTTGGGAAATCAAACTCCCCAGGGAAGTATTGGTCGGCTGTATACTGCGCGGTGAAAAAAGCCTGGTTCCCCGAGGTGAAACCCGCGTGCTTGCGGGCGACGTGTTGGTGCTTATTTCCTCCGACGAACACGAGAAAGCGGCGGTGCGGGAGCTGACGGGCGCGTGAAAAAGCTGTTGAAGTTATTCCAGAATAGCAACAATTACGGAAGTCTTATCCTGCTTACGGGGGTGCTTATTGCCGTCCCCCTGATAGTGCTTCCGTTTTACCCCGAAGAAGCGCGCTACTGGTACTCGTTTGCCGCGCCGTCCGTATTCTCCGTTGCGCTTGGGGCGGCAATCTGTATTTTTAAGCCGTCCACGGAGGAAAGCATTTCTGAATGGCAGTCCCCGCTGCAAAAGGGCGGAATACCCGTGCTAATCGCGTGGTGCTTTTCGTTTATCGCGGGCGCGCTGCCGTTTGTTATCGCGGGGGAACTCAGCCCGCTGCTCGCGCTGTTTGAATCCATCAGCGGGTGGACGACCACGGGGCTTACCATTGTGGACGTGTCGGCAACGCCGCGCATTTTTTTATTCCACCGGGCTTTTATGCAATATTGCGGCGGGTTGGGCTTTGTCATCATGATAACCATGCTGCACCAGGGCAAGCAATCCATGAACCTCTTTAACGCGGAAGGCCACCCCGACAGGCTTGTCCCGAACATAAAAAAAACCTCCCGCGTCATATTCCTGATGTACTCCGCGTTTCTGGCGGCGGGCATTCTGCTGTACCGGATATTCGGGATGAATTTCTTTGACGCGGTCTGCCACGCCATGTCCGCGATTTCCACCGCCGGGTTTTCCACCCGGGTAAGCGGTATCGGGGAATACGGCAGCGTTGCGGTGGGGGTTGTAACCATCGTACTGATGCTCATCGGCTCCACCAATTTCGCGGTGGTGCTGCTGCTTGTGCAGCGCAAGTTCCGCCAGATACCGCAAATCAGCGAACTGCGGTTCCTGCTCATACTGCTTGCCGTCTTTGTGCCGCTTATCGCGTTTTCCCTCATTACGCAGATGGACATGCGCGTGGGAGAGGGGATTTTTAACGCGGTGTTTGGGACGGTCGCCTCGCTTTCCACCACGGGCTACACCACGATGGATTACATGCGGTGGCCGCCCTTTGCGATGGGGCTGTTAATCCTGATGATGTTTATAGGCGGCGGGTCGGGCTCCACCGCGGGCGGGCTGAAGCTTTCCCGGGTTTACCTGCTGTTTCGCGTTACGCGGGAGAATATACGCAAGCGGTTTTCCCCCGCCCGGCGCGTCACCACGCTTACATACCACACCCCCCAGGGGAAAACGGAAATCGACAACGATTTGATTAAAGATACCTTCGGCTTTATCACCTGTTTTGTGGGTATTTTTATCATCGGAACGCTGTTGGTGACGCTGACCTCCGACGGGACGCTGCTTGAGGCGATGGTGGAATTCGGCTCCACCTTCTGCACCGTGGGGATTGTTAATCATCTGACCAACGCCGACTCCTCCGCGGCGCTGTTGGTCGTTCAAATGATGGGGATGGTACTGGGCAGGTTGGAAATATTTATCGTTTTTATCGGGATATATTCCATCTTTCGGAAAGTCGCGCAGTTTTTTAAGGGGTTGGGCGGTGTATAGCAGGAAGGGAGGATAAGCGGTATGACGCGCATCTTTTAATAAGATAGACATAACGACACGCAAATAAATTAACGCAAAATTTGTCATTTATTAAATTTTATAATAAAATAAGCGGGCAAAAACTATCTGGATAAACTCAGTTCAAAAGGATGGTTTTATGTCCGCCACCACCGGTTTCCTCGCCCACACCCGCGACGACGGCGTAACGCAGCCCCTGCTCGAGCATTTGCTCGGCACTGCGGAAACAGCCCGTAAAAACGCAGGGGAGTGGGGCGGGGATTTTGCTTTTTGCTGCGGGTTAGCCCATGACGTGGGGAAGTATTCCGAGAAATTTCAAAGGCGTATTCGCAACGAGAATATTCGGGTTGACCACGCGACCGCGGGCGGTCAGGCGCTGTATGCCTTAAATAAAGAATCCGCGTTAAGCGTGCTTGCCGCCTATTGCGTGACGGGGCACCACGGCGGACTGCCCAACGGGGGGTCGAGGAAACAGGCGCTTGGCGATAAAAGCGACACAACACTTTTCGGGCGGCTAAAACGCGCCATTGAAGACTATCAACCCTATAAAAATGAAGTGGGTTTGCCGCTTCTTGAAATACCGAATGTGCTAAAAATTCGGAGAGACGGTTTTGACGCCGCTTTTTTTGTACGGATGCTTTTTTCCGCCTTGGTGGACGCGGACAGGCTTGATACGGAAAAGTTCTGTAACCGCGGGAACGCGCCGAGGGGAGGGTTTTTAAAAATCCCCGCGTTGTTAAAAGCGCTTTCCGTTACGGTTGAAAAATTTTTAAATTCGGAAGAAAAGCCCGCGGAATCAGAAATCACAGCGCGCAATGAAACATTAAAAAAAGTGCGCAACGCTTTGCTGCGGGACTGCCTTTCCCGGGCGCAGTCCCCGCCGGGGCTGTTCAAGCTTACCGCGCCTACCGGAAGCGGCAAAACCATTTCGAGCCTTGCCTTCGCGCTTACCCACGCCAACGAAAATAATTTACGGCGAATCCTATACGTCGTGCCCTACAACACCATCATCGAGCAGAACGCCAAAGTGTTCGAGGACATACTCGGCCCCGAAAACGTACTGCGCCATAACAGCGACGCGGAATATAAGGACGACAGCGAAGAAACCCAAAACAAGAAATTCTCCGTAGAAAATTGGGACTTCCCCGTCATTGTCACCAGCAGCGTGCAGTTTTTTGAGTCGCTGTTTTCCAATAACACTTCCAAATGCCGGAAGCTGCACAACATCGCCGGCAGCGTTTTGGTTTTTGACGAAGCGCAAATGATTCCCGTGCCCTACCTCCTTCCCTGCGTCCACGCCATCGAAACCCTTGTGAC
Source organism: Clostridiales bacterium (assembly GCA_031271275.1). Taxonomy (GTDB): domain Bacteria; phylum Bacillota; class Clostridia; order Lachnospirales; family WQUN01; genus JAISWA01. Next base: position 4,446 of record JAISWA010000157.1, read on the forward strand.
TCAATACGGCTGCTCGGCGGTTTTATCCACGGCGACGCAGTCCGCGGTGGATTGCTATTTTAAGAATATCCAACCCGTGGAAATTTCCCAAAACCCCGAAGAAAGCTATGCGGTTTTGCGGCGCGCCACTATCCGCCCGTTGGGCGAAGCGCTGTCCGACGAGGACCTATCCGGGCGGCTGTTGGAAAGTGAAAGCGCGCTGTGCATTGTCAACACCCGCGCACACGCGCAGGAGCTGTTTAAAAAACTGTGTTCGCTTTCACCGGAAGGCGCGTTCCATTTGTCCACCACTATGTATCCGGAGCACCGCAAGCGCGTTTTACATGAAATTCGCGAAAGGTTAGCGGAAAATTTAGTTTGCCGGGTAATCAGCACCAGTTTGGTGGAAGCCGGAGTGGATTTGGATTTTGAAACCGTTTACCGGGAAGCGGCGGGTTTGGACAGTATCGTGCAGGCGGCGGGGCGCTGTAACCGGGAAGGGAAGCGAAGCGCAGGGGATTCGGCGGTATTTGTATTTTCCCCGGCGGAACGCAAGCCGCCCACCATGCTGCGGTCGCAAATAGACGCGTACCACCAAACGGCTGATAAGCACGCAGACTTAGCGGGGCTTGAAACGATTGAAGCGTATTTTGAACAACTATTTTACAACTACGGCGAAGGCAATTTGGATGCCAGGCAAATACTGCGCATGTTCAACGACGGCGCGAAATCCATGTCCTTCCCCTTTGAGGACGCGGCGAAAGCTTTTAAGCTGATTGACGACCATTCCCAAAAGACGTTGTATTATTTGCGGGAAAACCCGGCGCTTGCGGAGCGCGTTTACAAAGGGGAGCGAAGCCGCGAGCTGTTTCGCGAAATCGGCGCTTACGGGATTAATTTATATGAATATGAAGTTGAAAAACTGCGGGCCGCCGGCGCGGTGGACGACCGCCTTGACGAGTCGATTATATTGCTTACCGGCGAATACGACAGCGAAATGGGGGTGAAGCTTTCCCCGGAGGGAGGGCAAGCCTTTTACGTTTAATGGGTGCCGGAACGCTATTTCAGGGAGGGATTTGTAAAGGTGGCTTTTGGTTTTAAAGTGGAAATGAGCGGGAAGTACGCGCTTTTCTCGCGCCCGGAGCTTAAAGTGGAGCGCGTGAGCTACGAGGTCATAACGCCGGGCGCGGCGCGGGGGGTGCTTGAGGCCGTTATGTGGAAACCGGCTATCCGGTACGTAATTGACGAGATTGCCGTGTGTTCGGAAATAAAATTTGAGAACATACGGCGCAACGAGGTGGATTTTAAAGCGAGCGGGTTAACCCCGAAATCCGCCGTGGAAGGCCGCGCGCAGCGGGCGTCTATGGTTTTAAAAGACGTTTGTTATTTGGTAACGGCGCATTTTGAAATGACGGAAAGCGCCGGGGAAAAAGATAACGAAGGCAAGTTCTGCGAAATGATTCGCCGCCGTTTGGAAAAGGGGCAGCATTTTCACATGCCTTACCTTGGGGTAAGGGAATTCCCCGCGAGCGTCAGGATAATCGGGGACGACGGCGACGCGCCGAAGCCCATCAGTGAAACGCGTTCGTTGGGGCTTATGCTTTACGATATGGAATATGTGACGGAAAAAGATAAAAAGGGCGAAACCGTCGTCAAGGAATTCCTCCCGCAATATTTTAT
>JAISWA010000197.1 GCA_031271275.1 Clostridiales bacterium
TCATCTGCGTCCTTTACGGTCTTGCAGGCTTCAAGCAATGCTTTGGCGGCCGGCTCCTTTTCGGTATAGGTTACGCCATCCAAAATCATTCCGGGGAACTTTGTCGTGACCGAAGCCGCACCCTCCGTGGTTGTGATTTCGACGCACTTTTCTTTCAGCGCGCTGTAAGCTGCCATGTCTCTCTCGATACCCGCTATCCGCTCCGTTACGGCTTTGATTTTCATAGGGAAATGCTTTAAAAGACTGTCCTCTAAACGGTAGTGAGAACTGTCATGCTCGCTTTTTAGCATACGCAGCCGCGCCACATCGTTATCCAGTTCCATCTTCTCTCTTATGCGAGGGTCGCCCGCGCATAACGCTTTAATTTCCGCATAACTGAGCGCGGTTGCGTCCACGTCCTCACAGGAACGCATGGGCGTTTTACTCGTCATAATCTGTGCGATGAACTCTTGCTTTTTCTGGACGCTTTGCCACAAATAGGCATCAAACGTACCATTTGTCGCGTATCTATATATCGTCACTTCGGGATTGTTATTCCCTTGCCGGATGATTCGGCCGGCGCGTTGTTCAAGGTCAGCGGGACGCCACGGACAGTCAAGGTCGTGAGATACAACCAGTCTGTCTTGAACATTTGTTCCTGCCCCCATTTTCATTGTGGAACCGAGCAGGATTCGCACCCTGCCCTGACGTACCTTCGCGAAAAGCTCTTTTTTCCGTTCGTCCGTATCGGCGTCGTGGATAAAGGCTATCTCATGTTCGGGTACGCCACGCGCAATGAGTTTTGTCTTTATGTCGTCGTAAATGTTATTGAACAGCGGCGCGGCGTCCTCCGCGTCAGCGCCGTCAGCAACGTCAGGATTTTCCGCCGCCGCGTGTGCTTTAGACCTGCCGTGCGGCGTTGAGAAGTCACAAAACACAAGCTGGGTGAGCCGGTCGGACTTGGTATCGTTCCATATTCCGAATACGTTATCCGCGCAGGCGTTGACCTTACTGTTCGGGTCGTCGGGCAGAAGCGGATTTATAAGCCGTTGGTCTAATCCGATTTTACGCCCGTCTGTTGTAATTCGGAGCATATTATCGACTTCCGGCGAAACCTCCCGCCGCTGTACCGCCGCCGCCCGCTCGGACAAATCCTTTACCATTTCCTTTTGCAGCTCGCTCGGCTCCACCAGCACCGTCTCAAACTTGGCTTCCGGCACCGGCAGATTTAACATATCGGCGGTTTGGATGTCCGCGACGCATCTGAACATTTGCATGAGTTCGGGCAGGTTGTGGAACTTGGCAAAGCGTGTCCGCGCTCTGAACCCGTTACCTTCAGGAGCAATTTCTAAACTGGTGGTCGTCTCCCCATAGATGCTCGCCCAGCAATCAAAATGTATTAGGTTCATCCTTTCAAGTTCTTTATATTGCAAAAATCGCTGCATCGTATAAAGCTCCGCCATCGTATTGGAAATGGGCGTGCCTGTACTGAGAATCGTGCCTCTGCTATCCGTTATCTCGTCCATATAACGGCATTTTAAGAACAGGTCGCTCGACTTCTGCGCTTCGGTCTGTGCTATGCCCGCGACATTACGCATCTTCGTGTAGAGGAAAAGGTTCTTAAAATTGTGCGCCTCGTCCACAAATAAGCGGTCAACGCCTAATTGCTCGAATGTCACAACATCGTCGCGCTTCTTGCTTTTCAGCAGTTTATCAAGTTTTGCTTCAAGGGATTTCTTTGTCCTTTCTAACCCTTTGACCGAAATTTTATCGCCGTTTTTTGACTTGATTGCAGTAATTCCAGCCGTTACCTCGCTTATCTGCCCGCGTATCAGCCGCTCCTGACGCTCATGGCTCACCGGGATTTTTTCCAGTTGCGTGTGTCCGATGATTACGGCGTCATATTCACCCGTAGCTATTTTCGCGCAGAATTTTTTGCGGTTACGCGCCTCGAAGTCCTTTTTCCTCGCCACAAGGATATTCGCGGCAGGGTACAGGGTGAGAAAATCTGACGCTATCTGCTCCGTGATGTGGTTGGGAACACATACCAAGCTCTTGTGCGCCAGCCCCAAATACTTCAATTCCATCGCGGCGGCGGCTATTTCAAAGGTCTTTCCCGCGCCTACGACCTGCGCCAGCAGCGTATTGCCGCCCTGTATAATCCGGGCTACGGCGTTCTTTTGATGGGGCAGAAGCTCTATTTCCGCGTTCATACCGTGGAACGTAAGGTAACTGCCGTCGTATTCGCGCGGACGAACGCTGTTAAACAAATCGTTATACTGCCGGGTAAGGGTTTCCCGGCGTTCGGGGTCTTTCCAAATCCAATCGCGGAACGCTTGCTTGATGGATTCCTGCTTCTGCTGCGCGAGCATGGTTTCTTTTTTGTTAAGGACGCGGACCTCGTTACCGTCCGGGTTTTTTATATAATCGTAGACGCGCACATCGCGCAGATTTAACGTGTCGTCAAGGATTTCGTAGGCGTTCATCCGCTTTGTGCCATAGGTTACATTCGCATGAATATCGCTGAACTGCGGCTCCTTGCCCTTGTTTGAAACCTGCCACTCACCCGTTTGCGGTACAAAATGCACGTTATAGATTTTTTGGTTGGTCAACGAAGTATTGAGTAATTCATACATGAACTGCCGGATATACGCTTGGTCAATCCATGTAGCGCCGAGCCTCGCGTCGATTTCACCCGCCTCAATATCTTTAAGCTGCGCGGCTTCAAGGGCGCGGATATGATTGTTAAGATTCGCGCCGTGAAATAAACCGCCGCCCTCATTCCCGATGTACTCAAGGAAAGTACGCACCCTGTCCAGCTTATAACGCACATTACCGGATAAATACTCGTCTGCGGTTACAAGCGGGAACTTTTCATGCAGTTTCATTTTTTTGGAGTCGAACGACGGAATGGAGCGGTTGGGATTGCACAGGTCATGGAATATGACGCCTTCCAATTCCTGAATCAACTCGTCCGGCGTTTTATCGGACAGCGCCGACATAAAATCAATGTCAACCCGGCCCTTTTCGCCCAGCGATACCGACAGCGCCTCCGACGCCGTATCAACATGGGTAATGACAGTTTTCTGCTTAATCGTTCTTCGGCTGAACATATCCGCTTTGCGGACAAACTGCTTGTCCTCGTTGATGATTTCGAGGGAACACAACAAATAATATGAAGTGTCGGCGTTAAAGGCGCGGTTGTTCGCTTGGCTGTTAATCAGCCCGAACTCCGCCGCAAAGCCGTCGTACAGGACGTTAAGCTCCGCCTGCTTCGCCTTGATTTCAGCTTCGGAGCGGTCGTCAAGCTGTAAGGCGATAAGTTCCTGAACACAGTCGCGCAGTTCAATCATGCCCTTGATACGGGCAATCGCGGTTGCGGACAGGTCAACGGGGTACATCAGCGAGTTCTCGCGGAAGTAGACGGTATCGTTCACTACGGCATAACTGAAATTCTTTACGCTGTAGTCGGCTTCGATGGCGTGATTGTCCACGCCGTCGAGGTCGTCCAGTTCCTCAACTTTGTATTCCCCCTGAATAAAAGAAAGCGCGGTTTTAAGCTGTTCGCCCAAATCCGCGCCCTCTGTCGGCAGACACGCCGTTATATCCTTCCTGCCGTATTTGTTGTTCATCCGCTCATCCAGCGCCATCTTACCGAGAACCATTTCGGGGTTATCGAGGAAGTACCGGTTTACGGGCAGCCCGTCCTCCGTCAGCCCCAAATGCACCCAATCCGGCTCAATATCAAGCAGCCTGTCCCTCTTTTGCAAAAACAGAATATCCATTGTGGTTTCCGTCCCGGCGTTTTTAAGAAAAGCGTCATTGGGCAGACGCACCGCGCCGAGCAGTTCCGCCCGCTGCGCTATGTATTTCCGCGCTTCGGGATTTTGTTT
>JAISWA010000238.1 GCA_031271275.1 Clostridiales bacterium
AGCAGAAGTTTTGAGGCGTACAACATAGAGGGCAGCAATTATTTCAAGCTGCGCGACCTCGCCTATGTGCTAAACGGCACGGCGAAGCAATTCAACGTGGGCTACGACGGCGCGACGCAGGCGATAACCATCGCCACGGGTCAGCCCTATGTTCCCGCCGGCGGCGAAATGACAATGGGCGACGGCGGAGCCAAAACCGCCGTGCTTACCGCGTCAAGGATTTACCTTGACGGCGTTGAGTTGAGCCCCACCGTGTACAACATCGGCGGGAATAACTTCTTCAAGTTGGTCGACGTCATGGAAGCGCTGAATATCGGCGTAACGTACAACGAAACCACAAGAGCCATCGGCATTGACACCGGTTACGGTTACGGGGGCGTGGTTACGGTGTCGGACGAACAGCCCGCCGTGCTTCCGCCGCCCGTTAATTACGCCGATACCCCAACGCCTACACCCATACCCATTCCGCCGGTTGAAATGCCAACGCCTCCGCAAAACAGCGGGGACGCCGCCGCGCCTTATGATTTGAAATGGATAGACGGAGCCAACGGGATCATCAGCTTCTGTAAACCGTACAGCTATGAAACCAGCGCGGCTAATGATTACGGATACTATATTCGCATGTACAGAAACGGGCAGCTTATGCCGGGGGATAAATTGTCTGTTCCGCTGTATTCATACGACCCGCAGGAGGAGGACATATCTATATTGTTTGAAAGGAGCGGCCCCGGCGAGTATGTGTTTGAGGTTATAATCCTTGAGGGAGTAAACGGGCCGATTATCAGTGAAGGGGCAAAATCGGAACCCTATACCGTGTCCGGCGAAGCGCCCCCCCTCGCGCAAGCGCCCGAATCTACCGCTTCCCCTGCAAATACAGCAACCGGCACGGCGGAATTTATTATCCAAACGGCGAATGAAGAACAGGTCGGCCTTATTGGGATTCACCTGATCTTTAAGGGCGACGCGCCGGACGTTGACCTGAGCCGGCTAACAGACATAAAGATGACAAAAGACGGAGCGGAGCATAGCTTTAACTTTAGCACGTACATCACCAAAGAAACCATTCCCCAGTACAAGGGCGATAACAGCCCCCACAGCATGTTCACCATCTACTTTACAGAACCATTAGACGCTTTGGGCATTTACGCGTTGGAGTTTAATTACAACGGCGAGTTTTACAAAACAGGCGCTGTTGAAGTAAACGGTTAACACGCCGGATTAAGATAGGGCGGGGCGCGCAAAACATAGCGGCAAGCAGGCAATTGGCTCAGCGTTTCTTTATGAATACCGGTCCCTATCGCTCATCCGCACCCCGATTGTTGAATTAATTTACACATATAATTATTTGCGCCAATTTATTGCTGCCCCGATAACCTTGCTTTAATAAAATTCCGGGGCGTACCGAAATAAACGCTGTTGTTCAAGCTGCAGAGCGACAATAAACGGTCATATCAGAAAAGAGCCTTGAAGCAAGGCTCTTTTCTGATATAATTTTCGCGGCAAACAAAGAAAAGGCGCTGTAAATTTTTTAGCCGACTGGACGTCCGCCCAGTCCGTCATTCTGAGCGCGGCGAAGAATCTTATGCAGGCATCCTAAATAAAAAGGACCGTGATATTTTGAACCCCAAAATCGCCATCATCGGCGCGGGCGCCTGCGGGCTTTCCGCCGCGTATGAGTTGGTTAAGAACGGCTGCGACGTGACGGTTTTCGAGGAATCGGAACAGGTCGGCGGCTTGTCCGCCGCGCACGAAATCAACGGCGCGCTGTTGGATAATATTTATCACCACATTTTCACCAGTGACGCCTATGTCACCCGGCTCGCGGAGGAGCTCGGGCTTGAAAAACACCTCCAGTGGAAGGAGCCCCGCGACGCGTTTTACGTGAACAACACGCTGTACCCCTTCACCTCGCCGGCGGATTTGCTTAAATTTTCGCACCTTCCCTTCTTCCACCGGGTGACCATGGGGCTGTTGGTGCTGCGGGCGCGTTTTATCAAAGACATGCCCGAGGAACAATACGCCGGGGAATGGGTCGCGAAACTGGCGGGCAAGCCCGTGTACGAAAAAGTGTGGAAGCCGCTGCTCGAGTCCAAATTCGACGCCGACGCGGCGGAGATTTCCGCCGTCTGGCTCTGGAATAAATTCAAACTGCGCGGCTCGACGCGAGGGAAGGATATTTCAAAGGAACTGCTCGGCTATATGGACGGCAGCTTCAGCCGGCTGTACGAAGCGCTGCGCGGCTATATCACGGCGCGGGGCGGGAAGGTGCTGCTCGGCGCAAAGGCGCGTAAACTTTCAAAAACCCCCGGGGGTTGGGAAATTGCCTGCGCCGGTTCCAACCATGCCGCGACCGCGGGCGGCGTTTTCGACGCGGCGCTCTTTACCGCCGCGCCCGCGCTGCTTAACGAAACCTGCCCCGGCTTAAACGAAGATTACCGCGGGAAAATTTCCCAAATCAAATACAAGGCGAACCTTTGCGCGGTGCTGTACTTAAAAAAACCGCTTTCGCGGTTTTACTGGACCACCGTCGCCGACCGGGAAATCCCCTTTGTGGCGGTGATTGAGCATACCCACATCGTCCCGCCCGCCGCCTACGGCTCCCATGTGGCGTACCTTACGCGGTACCTTGACGCGGCGGACCCGCTGTATGGCGCAAGCGACGGGGAAATCCGCGAGTTGTTCACCCGCGGGTTGATAAAAATTTACCCTGAACTGAACCTGAGCGATATAACCGGTTTTAGGCTGTTCCGCTCCCGTTACGCGCAGCCGGTAATCGTCAAGGGCTACCACAAAACGCTTCCCGATACGCGCACGCCGGACAAGGGCTTGTACCTCGCGTCTATGGCGCAGATTTACCCCGAGGACAGAGGGCAGAACTACGCCATACGGGAAGGGATAAACGCCGCGAAGCTGATTTTAGCCGCGCAATGCACCAAGAAAGGACTTGATTAAATGCTTTGGCAACCGCTGCAGTGGTGGGGGACTTTTTTTCTGTTGGGGCTTATTAACCTGCCCCTTACCCTGTTTTTGTTCAAGCCCTTTCACGGCAAGGGCTATATCTTCTCCCGCATAATCGGCCTGTTCCTCTCGTCTTTTGTCCTGTGGTTCTTTTCCGCGCTGCATATTGTTTCCTTCGCGAAAACCTTCATCTGGATAGTTCCGCTGCTGCTGCTCGCCGGCAACGGGCTGTTGGTTTATTTCCAAAAAGACTATTTTTCAAAAATAAATTACAAAAAGTTCCTGACCCGGGCGGCGGTTACGGAAGCGCTGTTCGCCGCCGGTTTCCTTTTCTGGGTCTTTGTGCGCGGGCATAAGCCCGACATGGAATATAACCTGGAAAAATTCATGGACCTCGGCTTCATCATGTCCATCCTCCGGTCGGATTATATGCCCGCCGCGGATATGTGGTACGCGGGGAACGCTATCAACTACTATTATTTCGGGCATTTCATGTGCGCGGTGTTTATCCGCATGGCGGGGGTCGCGCCGGAAATCGGCTTCAACCTGTGGATTGCCACCCTGTACGGGTTTATGCTCGCGTGTACCTTTTCCATCACCAGTTCGCTTATGGAGCGCTTCGCCCCCGCAAAGCCCGCCCGCGGGTTTATCGCCGGGGGCGTTTCCGCCGTAATGATGGCGTTCGGCAGCAACCTGCACACCTTCTTCGAGGGCTTCCTCGGAAGCGTAATACGCGATAAAGATTATTACGAAGGCTATTTTTACCCCAACGCCACGCGCTACGTGGGGTACGACGACGCCCATCACTTTTTGCCGAGCCTGACGGATAACGACAAGTGCATACACGAGTTCCCCTTTTACTCCGCCATCGTCGCCGACCTGCACGCCCATTTTATAGACATTTTGTTGGTGTTTACCGCCGTCGCGCTGATTATTGCTTTCGCGGCGCGGGTTTTGGAAAACCTGGACGCTTACGACTGGCGGAAAACGCCGCGTGAAGCGCCGCTGCTCGCGCTGCTGCTCGGCGGGATGTATATCGCCAACGCGTGGGATTTCCCCGTTTACGGAATGCTGCTCGGCATTGTGCTGTGGGCGGTGCATATTAAGAAATACGGCATGTGCTTCAAAGCCTTCTGGACTGCCGTTGTAGACACCGCCATCAGTGCCGCCGCCGGTTTTCTGCTGATGTTCCCCTTCCATATTAATTTTAAGAATATCGCGGGCGGCATCGGCAGCGGAATCCCGCGGTTGGCGATTACGCTGCCCGACCGCTTTTTTATCCTGTACGGGCATTTCCTTTTCGCCTCCATACTGCTTATGTGGCTGCTGTATAAGCTGTACAGGAAGCAGCACGAACGCGCGGAAGCGGAACCGCCCGCGCTCGTCAAGCGCTTCGGGGAATTTAAAGAAACGGTTTCCGGTATCGCCGGGTGGATAGCCCCGGCGGACATGGTGGCGGTGTGCATGGCAATCGCCGCCATCATTTTAATCCTGCTGCCGGAGTTTGTGTATGTCCGCGACATTTATGAAGACGGGTTCCCCCGCGCCAACACCATGTTTAAGCTGACCTATCAGGGGTACATTTTATTTACGCTTACCATGGGCTACGCGGTGCTGCGCGCGCGCGCCATTTCCAAAATAATAAAAATCAAAAAGCGGTATACGCTGTTTTTAGTCCTCGCCGTGTGCCTTCCGCTGCTTTACGCGATACCCAAGCCCTTCGGCGGCAGCGCCATCGACGACCATTACCATCTGGCGAACGAATACAGGGGAATGGACGGCCTGCAATACATGGCGGAAGCCTACCCCGGGGATTATCAGGCGGTGCGTTGGTTTAACGAGCACGTGGAAGGCTCCCCCGTCGTGCTGACCGCCAACGGCAACACCTACACGGAGTACGGGCATATCAACATGGCGACCGGGCTGCCCACGGTGGCAAACAGCCGCACCCACGTGTGGCTGTGGCACGGGGACGTAGCGGCTTACGACCGGCGCGTCGCCGACGTGGCGGCGGTTTACCAGTCGCCGGACGCGGAAGGCACGAAACGCCTGCTGAATAAATATAACGTGGAATACATCGTGATAGGGGCGATGGAACGGGAAAAGTTTACCGCGTCCCTTAACGCGGAAAAGCTGTACGGGCTCGGGGAAATCGTTTTTGAGGCGGAAGGCACGCAGGTGATTAAGGTTAATAGATAGGGCTGTCTCACCGGCGCCACGTTCGTTTCATAAACGCGGGAAGCCTCGGAAAAGACGTGGTCATCAAGCAAAAGATTCTTCGCCTGCGGCTCAGAATGACAGCAGACAGCGCGAGGCCGTCATTCTGACAAACCTGTCATTCTGAGCGAAGCGAAGAATCCTACACGCATAAAGCAAAAGATTCTTCGCCTGCGGCTCAGAATGACAGCAGACAGCGTAAGCCCGTCATTCTGACAAGCCTGTCATTCTGGACAAACCTGTCATTCTGACAAGCCCGTCACTCTGACAAACCTGTCATTCTGAGCGAAGCGAAGAATCCTACACGCATAAATCAGAAGATTCTTCGCCTGCGGCTCAGAATGACAGCTGCGCGGCGCAACTGGATTATGAAGTTTCGATTTGCGATAATAAAACAACTACAGGAAAGGATGTGCCAC
>JAISWA010000282.1 GCA_031271275.1 Clostridiales bacterium
CATGGTTACTGGCCTCGCGGGTTTTTAATTTTTTTCAAAAGCAAATCAAGTACCATTATATGGCATTTCATTGTGGGCAAATAGGTGTTTTGCCCACAATGAAACCAAATTCTAAGGAGCACGTTCGTTTCATAAACACTGCAAGACCCCGAAGCAGACGTCGTCATCGAGCAAAGCGGCAAGGACATTGCCTTTAACGCTCCTCTTTTTGGGAAGGGTGGAAATAAAATTTTTGTGTCCTAAAAAAGCAAGTTTTCTAAAAGCGTTAAGGGTCTTATGTCCGTTGTCAGATAAGATACCACTGTCGTCCTCATTCCAAATAACATCAAGCGACCAATGCATACTTTCTATCTTCCAATGCGAACGGGTTACTTTGAGCAAGTTCTCGGGATTACAGGGGAGACTGGTTATGTAAAAACATGTTTCTTCAGATGTTTTTCCTTTTACCGTTGTTATACGGGTTATGGCAAATATTGTCTTTAATCCTGCCCATAACGGTAAATCAGGAATCCAACTTATATCATCAGAAGCGAAGCAAATGCGCTTTTCAAAACGTCCTCCATTTTTTTCAAAAGTTTTAGATGTTTTAACATCTTCTTTGTTTATTGAATCGCCAAAATAAAGCGCTACATCTTCATAAAGCCTGCCTTGATTGCCTTTTAACCCAAAGACATAATCTCCGTGTTTGTCTACTATTTTTTTACAGGTTTCTTTTTGGCAATGCATAGCATCCGCCGTTATTGTTTTACCTGTTACATCTAAATAATCAAGCATTGATTGAAATACGGGTATCTCGTTTGTTTTGTCTTCATAAGAGATAGTCTCTTGGGCTAACGTTACGCCACTTTCAGTCGCATAGGCCGTTAGTATCTGTAAAAATGAATGCGCTTTATCTTTCCGGCCTGTTCCGCTTATGGCTTTGCCGTCCACCGCGATTATTGACCCTAAATCCCCTGCGTAGTCGCGCATTATTTGGACTATTACTTTTCCAACGGCATCCCCGTCAACCAGATTTAATATCCGGCTTAGCGTTGGTTTGGACGGGTATTTTTCTATACCAAATTTTTCTTTATAAAAATCCAGTTTCTTTTCAAAATACACCATCATATCCACAAGTTCGGTTATTCCGCATATTACTGCGCCCATTACCATTATCAAAATTTCGCTCAACTTATGTTTTACATATCCTTGGTGTCGGGTGTCTTCGATTGTTTCAAATAAAATTTTGATTCGCTCCATGTGTGGCTCCATTCGTGACTTCCTCTCTTTTTGCCACATTTTGGAGCTTTGTTGCCTGTTTGTAAATAGTTTCTTCTTTTATGAAACGAACGTGGGCAATTTGTAAGGGAAGATTGACATTCGCTTTAGCTTGTGCTGCAATGGATGCAAAGCGTGATTTCAAGGTGGTTTTATGTCCGTGATTAGCGATAACACACTACGGAGGTGAGCAAAATGCCTGTTGCCAATCGCGCGGTTTCATACGAGTCTATTCTGTTTGGGTTGATGCCCGAACCCGCAATAAAAACCACATACATCAATAACCGCCGCTATCTTGGCAACAAGTATAAACTCCTACCGTTCATCACATCGGTGGTTGCTGAAAACTGCGACGGCGTGAATTCTGTCGCGGACATTTTTGCCGGAACCGGCGCTGTCGCATCGGCGTTCACCGATAAGCGCATTATCACAAACGATAATCTTTACTGCAATTATATCAGCCATCTCGCCTGGTTCAGCCCGCAACCTTACTCGCGGGAGAAAATTAAGCGGATAATAACCCACTACAACAGGCTTGATGTAACGGACGATAACTATATGAGCGACAATTTCGCGGATACGTTTTTCAGCATGACCGATTGCCGAAAAATCGGTTTTATCCGCGAAGATATTGACGCGCGTTTTACACACGGTGAGATTAACGAGCGCGAACGCGCTTTACTCATAACGTCACTGCTATACGCCGCCGATAAAATCGCCAATACCTGCGGGCATTATGATGCTTTTCGACAGGGCGCTGATTTTGAAAGGAACCTTGAATTATCCATACCCTTGCCCAATGAGCACTTAAACGCCGGAAATGTCTGTTATAACGAGGACTCAAACGAACTTGTCAAGCGCATTTCGGCGGACCTGGTATACATTGACCCGCCGTATAATTCGCGGCAGTATTGCGATGCCTATCATCTTCTGGAAAACATCGCCCGGTGGGAAAAACCGAAAGTTAAAGGCGTCGCCCGTAAAATGGACAGGTCGAGCCTTAAAAGCGATTATTGCACGAATAAAGCGGCGGCGGTGTTTGAGGATTTGATTCAAAACGTCAACGCTCGCTACATACTGCTGTCGTATAACAACATGGCGAAAAAGGGCAACGACCGTTCCAACGCGAAAATAAATGACGAAGATATTATGCGCGTTCTTTTAGCAAAGGGCGAAGTCAAAATATTCACACAGGGTTACAAGCCATTCACGGCGGGCAAATCCGATATTTGCGAACACGAGGAGCGGCTTTTCCTCTGCGTTTGCAAGCTGAAAAAACGCACCCTAATCCAGTCGCCGTTGAATTACACGGGCGGTAAATTCAAGCTGCTCAATCAAATATTGCCGTACTTTCCGGAACGTATTGACACATTCGTTGACCTGTTCTGCGGCGGTTGCAATGTCGGCGTAAACGTCAACGCCGACCGCGTCATTTTTAACGATAACAGCCCCTATTTGCTTTATCTCTACCATACGTTCAAAAATCTCGGCAGAGAACCCCTGTTGAGGATGATTGACGAAGTTATTGAGCGGTACGGGCTTTCACGTTCGGCGGAAAGAGGGTATGCGTTTTACGGGTGTGAGAGTTCCGCGGGACTTGGCAAATATAATCACGAACCGTTCCTGCGCTTGCGTGAGGATTTTAACAAAAAGATTGAGGATTACGGCTATTATATAATGCTGTATACCCTAATAATTTATGCGTTCAATAATCAGATTCGCTTTAACGCCAAAGGCGAGTTTAACTTGCCTGTTGGCAAGCGCGATTTTAACGACAAGATGAAGTCAAAACTGTGCGCGTTTGTTGACCGGTTGCAAGAGGGAAACTATACGTTTTCCTGTGTGGATTTCCGCGAGTTTGACACAACGGCGCTGACTGAAAACAGCCTTGTCTATTGCGACCCGCCGTATCTGATTACTTGCGCGACATATAACGAGCAGAACGGTTGGAATGAGCAATGCGAACGGGATTTGCTCACCGCGCTTGATGCGCTGAACGAACGGCGCATAATGTTTGCGCTCTCAAATGTTTTGAGCAGCAAAGGCAAGACGAATACGATTTTAACGGAGTGGTTGAACCAGCGTAACTATCGTACAATCCGCTTAAATTACAGCTACTCAAACTCGAATTATCAAACGAAAGACAAGACGGATTCCGCCGATGAAGTCTTGGTTGTAAATTATTAAGGGCAGTGGTGATTAGCTTGCCGAAATTCCCATACAAAGGCTGTAGTTGGGCAGTTGGAACAACGAGTTTCCGGACAGTCGATTTTAATGTGCGTATTGAGCGCCTGCTTGCCCTGCTTGATGAATTTTGGGCATTGCGGGAGAACAAATACGAGTCATGGGATTCCAACAATCAGTTGCAGCGGGAGTTCTATTTCTTCATGCAAAAACGCGGCTTTTTAGTGGGAGAAGCGCCGCGCCCGGATAAGGACGCCCGGCAAAAAACTTCAGGGCTCACGGACATTGGTCTTATTGATAACGAGCGCAGGTTAACCGATGCCGGAAAAGCATTGCTCCAAATCGCCAAAAGCGGGGAATTTAAGAGCGACAACCTTTTTCTGATTCCAAGAGACAGCTTTGTATACCTGAAACAGTTGCTTAAAACGACGAATGATGTAAATGGAAATGCAGTCCGACCTTTTGTGGTGATAGCGTATGCGCTTTTGAGATTGGGGCAGCTATCTAATGAACCGCAAAAGCAAGGCGTATGACAAGCCTTATTACCATTTTTACACGTTTCTTTATAAGGTGGCGCTGCGACGTGACAGGACAAGCGTTTTAGCGTTGTTTGAGCAGAGCAGAAAAATAAGCGGCAGACCGGGTGCGCTGTGGCGGCAATATCTGTTTAACACGAACTCCCGGCAAAAGATAGCGCGTAGCGGATTGGCTGCAATGAACGATGTTCCATTGCTCCGCGCTTCAACCGAAAATGAGTTTAAGCGGCTGTTCTTCGAACAAATGCACCTTTTCAAAGCGCGGGCGAATATGAGCGATTACGCCGACCTCAACCGGAGATATTTCAAGACTACCGACACGGTTATTTTTGCGGACGGGAAAGTGGAACTTGATGTCCTTCCGCGATGCTGGCTCTCTCCGGTCATAGACGATTTGCCCAATATAGCATTCATAGTTGCGGATAATCTGCCCGCTAATGTTGACCTGTCTGATATAGCAAGGTTCTTAGCGATTGACGAACGGCAACTGTATGAAAATTTGCAAAAGCTTTATGGCGTAACTATTACGACTGCCGCAGACGCGAACAGGGTGATTTATGACGAGCGGTACAGACGATTTAACGCGCTGATTGACGAGCGTTTCAACCGCGCCGCATTGATTGATTTATTCAGGAAATTTGAGCGGCGGGAGGATAACGCAATCCGTCAAGTCGTCACAAACAACGCCGATATTCCAACGATTTTTGAATATATAATCGGCATTGCCTGGTATCTTATCAGCGACCGTCGCGGCGACGTGTTAGGTTACATGAACCTTTCGCTCGAAGCAGACCTTCTGCCGCGCACTCACGCGGCGGGCGGCAACGCCGATATTGAATACATCTATGAACAAACGGCGGATTATCCGGCACACTGTTTGCTGATTGAAGCGACGCTTTCCGATGGCGCGAACCAACGCAGAATGGAAATGGAGCCGGTCAGCCGCCATCTGGGCGAGTATATTTTATCAAACGGCGGCATGAACGCTTACTGTGTGTTTGTTTCCACGTTCCTGCACCGAAACGTCATCAGTGATTTCCGCAATCGCCGGACGTACCAATATTACAGCGATAAATTTGAAAGCGTCGTTGACGGGTTAAAGATATTACCACTTGCTACGGCTGAGATTCGAGGGATTTTGGAACGCGGAATAGGGTACGAGCGGCTGTATGCGCTGTTTGAGTCGGCTTGTCGTTCAGACGAACCTGTCCCAACATGGTATGAGCGGGAAGTGGCGGGGCAATTATAATTTATAGCGTATACCTTCCGGGAGGGACGGCTGTTGTATAAGGCGCTAATCGTGGACGACCATGAATCCATGTGCGATTCCCTTGCCCTCGCGTTAGAGGGGACGGGCAACTTCACTGCGGCGGGGAAGCTTTCAAAGGCTGACCTCGCGGTCGTGTACTGTGAAAAGCTAAAGCCGGACTTGGTTTTACTGGACGTATGCACGGAAGGCGGCGCCTCGGGGATTGCCGCCGCGCGGGAGATACGGCGGAGATTCCCAAACGCAAAAGTAATCGTCATGTCCGGTTTTGACGAGCTTACCTACGCGCCAAGGGCGAAAGAAGCCGGGGCGCACGCCTTTGTATTTAAAAGCAAGAGCCTTGAATACTTCACCGAAGTGGCGAACGGCGTCATGAACGGAGGGACTTATTACCCCGAACCCAAAACCGTCCCCATGCCAATGGGCGAAGCGCCGCTGACGGAAAGGGAAATGGAGGTGCTGCGCCTGCTGTGCAGGCACATGACGGGGAAAGAGATTGCGGCGGAACTTTTTATCAGCGAAAACACGGTGAAATATCATAAGGCCAATATGTTGGCTAAAACCGGTTTTTCCAAAGCCGTGGACCTGGCTTTTTATATGATAACCAACGGGTGGATAAACCCTATGTATTAGCCCTTAACCTCACAGTCAGCCAATAACCCTGCGCGCGGGGTTATTTTTTTGCGAAAAACTACCCGCCGCGGGTAGGGCGGCGTTATGGGGCATTTGATAACCTGCTTATATCCACAAATGACAGTTAGGAGGCAGAAGCTTATGGGGCTTATTAAAGCGGCGCTTGAAGCCGCGGGAGGCGTATTGGCCGACCAATGGTTGGAGTTTTTCCACTGCGAATCCCTTCCGGCAAACGTTTTGGCGGTAAAGGGGCGGAAACGCACAGGGACGGACAACATCATTTCTGACGGTTCCGGTATCGCGGTAGCGGACGGTCAATGCGTGATTATCGTCGAGCAGGGCAGGGTTTTGGATTTATGCGCGGAACCGGGGCAGTATACCTTTAACGCCTCCGGCGAGCCTTCTTTGTTCGCGGGCGGAGATTTGGCTGAAAACGCGGCGTCTTCGCTTAAAAGCGCATTTGAGCGGTTTAAGTACGGAGGCTCGCCGGGGAAAGACACCCGCGTCTATTATTTCAACACGAAAGAGTTGATTGGCAACAAATACGGTACGCCGAGCCCGGTTCCGTTCCGGGTGGTAGACCGGAACGTCGGGCTGGACATCGACATCTCTATTCGCTGCTTCGGGGAATACAGCTACCGCATCGTCAACCCCATACTGTTTTACGCCAATGTCTGCGGCAACGTGCCTGAGAGCTACACCCGCGAGACTATCGACGGACAGCTTAAAACGGAGTTGATGACGGCGCTCCAACCGGCTTTCGCCAAAATAAGCGCGACGGGCATCCGCTATTCCATGCTGCCCGGACACACGGCGGAACTTGCGGATGCGTTAAACGAAGCGCTTTCCGCGAAATGGCGCGACCTGCGCGGGTTGGAAATCGTTTCGTTGGGTATTTCAAGCGTGAAGGCAAGCGACGAAGACGAGAACATGATTAAAGAATTGCAGCGCAACGCCGCTTTCCGCAACCCCACAATGGCGGCGGCTCATTTGGTGGGCGCGCAGGCGGCGGCTATGCAGGCTGCCGCCGCCAACGAAGGCGCGAGCCCCGCGATGGCGTTTATGGGCATGAACATGGCGGGTAACGCGGGAGGCGTGAACGCGCAAAACCTGTTCTCAATGGGGCAGCCGCCCGCGCAACCCATACCGCAACCGCCCGCTTCGCCGCCGCAAACCAACGGTTGGCAATGCGCCTGCGGCGCGGTGAACAAGGGTAAGTTCTGCGCAGAATGCGGCAAGCCCAAACCGGCAGGGGTTCCGCAGTATCAATGCGACAAATGCGGTTGGGAACCGGAGGACAAAGCGCGTCCCCCCAAGTTCTGCCCCGAGTGCGGCGACCCGTTCGACGGCGGGGATATGAAATGAGAGAGGAGTTTCATCATGGGATTGTTTGATAAAAAATATTGCGACATTTGCGGGGAAAAGATTGGGCTTCTGGGTAACCGCAAATTGGAAGACGGGAACATGTGCAAGGACTGCGCCGCTAAACTGTCGCCCTTTACCACCGACCGGCGAAGGACTTCGCTTGCCGAGATTAAGGAACACCTCGCCTACCGCGAAGCGAATAAGGGCGAAGTCGCCAAGTTTAACGTAACCCGCACCCTCGGCGACAGAACGAAGGTCTTACTGGACGAGGACAACGGAAAATTTATCGTCACCTCAGCCAACCGTTGGCAGAATGAAAACCCGGACGTCATTTCTTTTTCGCAGGTGACAGGCTGCCAAACCGAAATACGGGAAAGCCGGTCGGAAATAAGGCGAAAGGACGGGCAGGGCAACGAAGTAAGCTACGACCCGCCCCGTTACGATACCGACTATGATTTTTACATAACCATCCATATCAATTCGCCGTTCTTTAACGAAATTGAGTTTAAGATGAACTTCAGCCGGATAGAAGATCGCAATTCGGTTGAATTTAGGGAATTTGACCGTCAGGCAAATGAAATCAAACAGGCGCTTACGCAAGTACGTCAAAACGCGCGAAATAATATCGCCGCAGCCAACGCGCCGAAGGTTTCGCAAACCTGCCCGCACTGCGGCGCCACCACCGTGCCGGACGCCGGAGGCCGCTGCGAATACTGCGGCGGCGCGATGGCTTAACAGCGGGAAGGGGCGTTTTATGGGCGAGGATTTTAAAAAAATATGCGCGCTGCTTTTAATTTGTACGCTTTGCGCGTTATTCGCAAAGCCTGTTACAGCCGCGTCCGCCGCTGACGTTTCCGCTTGGTGGGACGGGCAATGGTACGGTTGGTACAATTTTCCGGAGGCGGAAGGGTATCACGCGGATGAACAGGGCATTACGCGGGACTGTGCCGTTTTCCTTGATATGAACGGCGAAACGGGTACGCTCTATATCTGGGACGATTACAATGACCTGGGCTATGCGGAGGTCGTACTGGACACAGAGGACGGAGCCGGCCCGTTAGGGCGACTGGTAGCGGCGGACGGTACCTTGTTCGGGTATGAGGTCGCGGAGGAAGCATGGTATATAGACCCGGTGGAATCGGGGTTCGAAGATACTTTCTATTTAACCGCCTTCGCGGAAAACCCCTACAATGCCGCCGACTATGTATTTTTTGAGCTCGTTCTGCGCCCGTGGGGCGTATTGTGGGACGATGTGCGGGAAGATAACAAGCCCGTATCTTACGAATGGTACAAAGAGCGGATTGAGATACGGGATTCCATGTTGGAAGCCCTTTCGGAAGCTGCGATGGGGGGAGACAACCACCCAGTGTTTGTACCGGACGCCCTGCCCCGCAGGGCATACGAGCCAAACGCCCACACGCACGTCGCGGCAGGGTTAACCGGAGAGATTAACATAGAAGATAAATTCTTTATGCGCTACCCGCATAATGCCTTCACCGTCAGCGAGGAGTTTGAGAACGCCCTTGATGCCAATAACGGCACCGTCCGCATCACCTATTATCCGCAGAACGAAGACGACTATCACGCCGGCTTAACGTTTTCCCTCGATTACCATAAAGGCGCGCCCGAATACAGCACAGCGGAATTGAACGTCGCCGGTTTTGACGCGGTGCGCGTTTCCTACCGCGACCCTGATTACGACAGTTATTACGAATCGATTTACTTTATTCATTTTGGCGGCGAGGGGTATTACGGCGCAATCGTTACCTGCTCCTCCGAATTTGATTTGGAATCCACCCATAGCCCGGAAGTGCAGTCGGTATTGGACTCCATACGCGTAGCGCCGTGAGCGTTGTTCTCGCCATGTGGCGGAAGCCGGTGGCGGAAAAATTAAAAAGCAAATTACGGGGAATGCTTGATACTCCCGTGATATGCGAATACGATTATACAAAAATTGAGGATAACGTCCGCGTTGCAGGTGCGGACGTTATCCTCATTGAAATTACGGAAACGGGTAAATTTGATTTTGACTACTGCCTGAAATTATGCGCGCGGCTACGGGCGCATAACCGTAAACTGCTGTTACTGTGCCCCGAACAGGACGAATCTTGCGTGTCTGCCGTTATTAAAGCCGAACGGCAAGGGTTGATTGACGACTTCATTTTTTACGGCGCTTCTATTGATTATGTAGCGTCTAAAATTTTAGCTTAAATCTTAAAGTACGATACCATCTGCTGCAGCAGCTCCGCCTGAGAGTTAAGCTCCTCGGCGGCGGCGGCGGATTCTTCCGAGGTGGAGGAATTGTTTTGAACCACCTGCGAAATCTGGTTCAGCCCTATGCTGACTTGGGAAATCGCTTCCGCCTGGTTCCTTGAAGATTCGGCTATCGTACCGATTATCTTGGAAACCTGCGCCACGTCCTCTACGATGGTGCTGAGGGCGGTCGCGGTGCCCTGGGCGATTTGCGTTCCGTCGTTTACGCGGCTGTTGGAATTTTCGATAAGGGTCGCGGTATCGTTGGCGGATTCCGAACTCTTGGAGGCAAGGCTGCGAACTTCGTCGGCGACGACCGCGAAGCCCTTGCCGTGTTCGCCCGCGCGCGCGGCTTCAACGGAAGCGTTAAGCGCAAGCAGGTTCGTCTGGAACGCGATGTCGGAAATCGCTTTAATAACTTTTGAGATATTGGTGGACGATTCCTTAATGGCGTTCATCGCGTTAAGCAAATGCTGCATTTCCGTATTGCCGGACTGCGCGTTCGACGTGGACTTGATGGAAAGCTGATTTGCGTTGTCGGCGTCGCTGGCGTTTTGCTGCGTCTGTTGGTTGATGGTTTCCATGGACGCGGTCAGTTCCTGCACCGCGCTTGCCTGTTCGGAAGCGCCTTCCGCCAAAGTCATGGACGAGGTGGAAATCTGCTTCGCCCCGGCGAGCACCTGTTCGGAAGATGAAAGTATCTCCGCCATCGTTTTATTAAGCGTAGCAACGATACTGTTGATGGATTCCTTCATCTGGTTGAACTGCCCCACATATTCCCGGCGTATGGAAACGCGCAGGTCGCCGTCCGCCATCTTGCCCAAAATTTCCGCGATTTCTTTGATATAGCTCGCGATAGCGCTTACGGTGGTGTTTGTCGCGTTCTTCATTTCCGCGAAAGCCCCTTGGTAATTGCCCTTCACGCTTACGTCGAAGTTGCCTTTTTCCATTTGGTTGAGTATGTCTTGAATTTCCGTAACGGGACCCACAATCGCTTCCATAACGTTGTTGAGCCCTTGCATGATGGTTTGCCAACTTCCGGTATAATCGCCCGTATTGGCGCGGACTTCCAGTTTGCCTTCCGCGCCCGCTTTGGCGACCGCGTCGATTTCGTTGACAATTTTGAATATCATGTTGCGGAAGATGGCCATCTGCTCATTAGCGGTGGCCTTTTCCCCTTTGTATTTCTTGAGGTATGTTTCAAACGAGCCGGCGGCGAAAGCGGTAAGCACGCGGAAGATGTCGTCAATCAAATCCACATAGGAACCGACCATACCGTTTACGCCTTCCGCCACGTCGCGGTAGGCGCCGTTAAAGTTAGCGGTGTCGATGCGCATCCTGATTTCGCCTTCTTCATGCCGCTTGCTCATATCCTCGATACCCGAAACGATTGCGTTTATGTTTTCGACCACATGGGCAAAACTCTTGTTCATCATGCCCATTTCGTCTTTAAGGCTTGTGTCGATATTGACGTTAAGATTGCCCTTCGCGACGTTCTCCGCCACACCGACCAACGCTTTAATCGGCTTCTCGATAATAGACGCGATAACCAATGCGAGCAGGATGGAGAGCAGCACAACCGCGACGGCTATGCCCACTAACAGAAAGATGGTATTTTCGGATGAAACGGTCGCCTGGTCGCTCCAAGCCTGCGCGGTTTGGGAGGCGGTGTCTACTAACTGCCCCGTCAAAGACCGGAGCTCCTCATTCAGCTCGGCGCCCTCTCTTAGCACCGCGAGCACCGCGTTAACGTCGCCTGTAAGCGCCGTTTGGTACAGAACATCCAAATCTTCTGTTTTATAGCGGTTAAACACGGCGCGTAAAGCGTCGGAACGCCCGATGCGAAGGTTCCTTTCCTCCGCCGTAAAGCGGGGGTTGGCGTTTACGTTCGCGTTAAAACTGTCGAGAAGCGCGTTCCCTTCATTATAATAAGTGACGGCTTCGTTATAGTAAGAGGTGATTGCGTTCGGGTCGTTTGCGGACGTATATGCCGCCATGGTAGCCGCCAAACGACGGATATCCCGGACGTTCCCGCGGAAATTAAGCAGTATAACCTGCGTTTCTTTGGGGTGTTCCAAAGTCGCGGTATAGTCTTCGTCGATTTGAATCATGTTGATTATCGCGAAGACGGACAGCACAACCACAAGCGCGACTACCAACATAAAACTGATAATCAGCTTGGTCCTGATTTTCAAATTTTTAAACCAACCCATAAACCTTGCGTCACCGAAGCGTACACGCCAACAGCGGCTATGTACTGTTGTGAGATTACGGTAAACGCCTACCCTCCCTTATAATTTTATGCGCGCCGCAACCAACGCGTTATACTGCGTATAAACCGATATCGGAATATTTACGCAATTTATTTAATTATACTATATATGATTATGTAAAAAAATACAACAGCAGCGCATAAAATTAAAGCCCCGTTAAGCCCGCGTTAATTCCCGATCTTCCCTTTTTGTTCAATGCGCAATTTGGTCAAAAAATGCATTTGACGCAATCTGAAAGCGTATAAAAAAACAGTAGCATATTTACAATGTTTTATATATAATTCCCTTGCAACTAAATAATCTATCATTATTGAAAGAAATGGGGAATGTTCAATGAATTGGTTTAGAAACCTGAAGATCCGCATGAAGTTAGCGTTGGGGTTTGGCTTGGTTCTGATTTTACTGCTCGGTATAGCGGCATATTCCGTCTACACGGCATTTAAAATAGACGCCGACTACTCTTACATGGATGAGTACCCTGCCCAACGGTTAGTGCTGTGGTCGGAAGTGGAAAGCCGCTTCCACGCCATAAGGCGCTCTGCGTCGCACTCCGGTTTTTTCTTCGGGCGGGACAATCACCTGACCAATGTGGAGTCGTTGAAGACCGCGTTGGAGCAGGACATCGCCGCGCTTGACGACGCGCTGAGCC
This sequence comes from Clostridiales bacterium, assembly GCA_031271275.1. Taxonomy (GTDB): domain Bacteria; phylum Bacillota; class Clostridia; order Lachnospirales; family WQUN01; genus JAISWA01. The sequence goes on from JAISWA010000282.1 coordinate 12,418, forward strand.
AAATCAAAACGCGGCTGCAAAATGACCCGCGCAAAGCCGAAGACGAAAGGGTAAGCATGATAGCGAGCGTCGATAGTATAAGCGGGCGGATGACCACCTGGTATGACCTTCTGCCGCGCGCCATTGTCAACGCGTTTCTGGCGGGGGATCAGGAACGCGCCGTAACCGCCTTTACGGAAAACGCCGCGTTCGCCAGTGAGGCGCTTGCCGAAATTCAGGCAAACTACGCGAGGTCCACTTCCGACGCGGCGGATTTGAGCGTAAGCACAACGGCTTCTTCACAGACCGCGATTATTGTTTTAGTGGTGATTTCCGCCATAACCCTTATATTCGGGGTAATACTCGCGCTTATTATCACCGGCGGAATCACAAGGCCCATCGGGCAGTTGGTCCATACCGTAAACGAAGTCGCGGACGGAAGGCTCAGCGTAAATATCGACCGTGAGCGTATCGCAAAAGACGAGATAGGCATACTGACAAGCGCGGTCATTAAACTGATAGACACCATTTTATTGATCGTTTCTTCTCTCGAGCAGATGAGCGGGGAGTTGGCGGCGGGGGATATAGAGGCGAGAACGGACGCCGCGCGGTTTAAAGGCAGCTATAAAGAAGTCGCCGAAAGCGTCAACAATATGGTGGGCGAGCTTGTGGGGGAAACGATTGCGTTTATGGACTGTATTTCCGAGTTCGGCAGCGGCAACTTCAAAGCGGATATGAAAAAACTGCCCGGCAAAAAAGCGCTGATGAACCGGAACGTGGACACGCTGCGCGTTAACCTTACCAATGTCGCGGATGAGATAAACAGCCTGGTTACCGCGGCTGCGGACGGCAACCTTAACAACCGCATCGACGCCAAAAAATACAAGGGCGACTGGGCGGCGCTTTTGAGCGGACTTAACGCGCTGATGGAAGCCGTCGCGAAACCGATCAAGGAAGCCGCGGACGTGCTTAAGTACGTGGCGGAAGGGAATTTCGACAACCGCATGGAGGGCAACTACCACGGAGAGTTCCTTGCGATTAAGCGTTCCGTAAACGATACGGTTACCAACGTGGCGTCCTACATAGACGAGATTTCAGCCGTCTTGGACGCTTTGGCGCAAAACGACCTGAACCAGCATATCAAGCGCGAATATGTGGGTAAGTTTTCGAACATCAAGGAATCGCTGCTCAACATTATCGCGACGTTTAACAGGGTCATCGCGGATATCCTCGCGGCGGCAGACCAGGTGGCCGCCGGTTCCAAGTCCATTTCCGAAAGCAGCATGACTTTGGCGCAGGGCGCAAGCGAACAGGCGTCTTCTGTGGAAGAACTTAACGCGACGGTGCAGACCATTAACGAAAGCACCCACCGCAACGCCGACAACGCCAAGGAAGCGGAAAACCTTTCCGTGGAATCCAAGGCAAGCGCGACGCAGGGCGACGCGGACATGAACATGATGCTGAAAGCGATGGACGATATAAAAGAATCTTCCAACGGCATTTCCAACATCATTAAAACCATTGACAATATCGCGTTCCAGACCAACCTTCTCGCGCTTAACGCGTCGGTGGAAGCGGCGAGGGCGGGGGAGCACGGCAAAGGCTTCGCGGTGGTCGCGGACGAGGTGCGCAGCCTCGCGAGCCGCAGCCAGAGCAACGCGCAAGAAACGGCGCTGCTTATTGACGAGTCCATCAGCCGCGTAAACGAGGGCATGGTCATAGCCCAAAAAACCGCCGAAACACTGCGGACCATCATCGAAAGCGTCAGCAAGGTGAGCAATATCATCACCGGAATAACGGCGGCGTCTCAGGAACAGGCTTTCGCCATCGGGCAGGTTATGGAGGGAATCAACCAAATCACCGAAGTTGTGCAAAGCAACTCCGCCACTTCGGAGGAATCCGCCTCCGCTTCCGAAGAACTTTCCAGTCAGGCGGACGTACTGAAGGGGTTGGTGGAAACGTTTAAGCTGAGGGGATGAAATAGCGGTATCAGCGAGCTTTAAAGCGCTATCCCGAAATGCGCCTTTAGCAATTCACAATACGCCCTGTCGTTCGCGGGGCGTATTATTCTTACGCCGTTATGGTCGTAGACGCGAAATTCCCGCCCTTCCAACGACGTGCGCCCGTTGCGCGTGAAAATATGCGCCATGTCCGTTTTTTTAAACCCGGAATCCGGGTGCGTTTCGCAATAAAAAGACGGCGCGGCAAAATCCACGCCGAGCTGCTCCTCATCCGTAAAGGAATACAGCCGCTGCCATTTTTCATGCCGCCACTCGTGCAGCACATAGCCGAAGAAAGGTTCCTGCGCTAATTTATAGCGTTCGCTCCCCTGCTCGCTTACAAGCGGCGCGCCGTAAATTTCCAAGGGCTTTCTCGGGATTATCCCCCCTACTCCCACGTCGCACAAATATTCCCGCCCGTTTTTGCAAAGGACGCGCAGCACCCGATGCCGGCGCATGGGGATTTCCGAACCCTCCGCGTCCCGTAAAAAACGCGCGAGATGCTCCGTCACCTGAAACCCGATCGCGCGAAGCAGCCACGCGAACAGCCCGTTCAGCTCAAAGCAATACCCGCCCCGCCGGCGCGTCACGATTTTTTCAAACAGCGCGCCCGCTTCGAGGGAAAGAGGGACGCCGCGCATAATATCAAGGTTTTCATAAGGAACGGTTTGCAAATGCAGCCGCTGCAACTGGTGGAGCGTTTCGGGCGTAAGCGAAGGCGTGCCGGGGAAACCGATACGCGTAAGATAGGCGCTTATTTTTTGGGAGTCTGTCAGAAAAATCACCGCTAACATGAAGATTAACGCTACCAATACTTCCGGTCCAACCCGCGGTACGAAACCGCTTCCGCCAAATGCGTGACGCCGATGGCGCTTTCGCCTTCCAGGTCGGCGACGGTGCGGGCTATTTTTAATATCTTATGATACGCGCGCATACTTAAGCCCATACTGTCGAACGCCTGCCGCATCAGCTTCCGCCCGGCGCTCCCAAGCACGCAAAACGCTTCGATTAACGGCGACGGCATTTGCGCGTTACAGCGCACCTCAAGGTTTTTAAATCTCTCCCGCTGAATGTCCCGCGCGCGTTCCACGCGGGCTTTTATTTGGGCGGAAGTTTCCGCAGCGGCGGAAATTTTGTCTATGTCTTCATAATCCACGCCCGTCACTTCCGACTGTATGTCTATGCGGTCCAACAGCGGACCGGAGATTTTCTCAAGGTAACGGTCTATTTCATGTTGGGCGCAGCGGCATTTCTCCGTCCCGTAATGCCCGCAGGGGCAAGGGTTCATCGAGGCGAGCAGCAAAAAGGCACTGGGGTAGGTATAAGCGCCGCCGGCGCGGGAAATATTTATGCGTCCTTCTTCCAAGGGCTGACGCAAAACCTCCAGCGATTTCCTTTGGAACTCGGGGAGTTCGTCGAGGAACAGCACCCCGTTATGGGCGAGGGTGATTTCGCCGGGGGAAGGCTGCCTTCCCCCGCCCGCGAGCGAAACGTAGGACGCGGTATGGTGGGGCGCGCGGAACGGACGCCGCGCAATCAACGCGCCGCCGCGCCCGAGCATACCGGCGATGCTGTAAATTTTGGTGACTTCAAGGCTTTCGGCACTGTCCATGTCCGGCAAAATCGTGGGCATCCGCTGGGCGAGCATGGTCTTGCCCGCGCCGGGAGGACCTATCATCAACAGGTTATGCCCGCCCGCCGCGGCGATTTCCAAGGCGCGTTTTACGCCCGCCTGCCCTTTTACGTCCGCGAAGTCCACGTCGTAACCCGCCTCCCGGTTACGCGAAACGCTTTGCCCCTCCGCTGAAAAAGGGGCGGTGCCTTCCCCTTCGAAGTGGCGCGTCAAACCGGAAAT
>JAISWA010000284.1 GCA_031271275.1 Clostridiales bacterium
ACAATAGTTTATTGGCCTCCTGCAAGTCTTGCCTGTAGCTCCGCGATCAGCGCGTCCTTTTCTGCGACTACACCTTGCCATTTTTCACGTTCAGCTTGTTCGCCCTCCGCCCTACCCTCACGCCGAGCGTGACCGAGCGCGGACGCTTCATTGTGCCGGGCGCGTGAGCGCAAACGCTCGATTTCTTTGAACTCGTCTGTAGCAGACACATGGCGGTACGCTCCGATAGCTTCCTTCATCACCGACACCTCCAATGCCTCTAATTTGGCTAAATCTTCTTCCGTTTCCGCGTTAAATAACGTGAGCCATAGCTTCAATTCATCCTCTGCGCTGACGACCTCCGGCAGCTTCGGCAGCTCGAAGAAATACAGAGCTTGTTTGTCTGTCAGCGGCGTATGGCGCGTGACCTCTAAAAGCTGATACTCCGAATAGTATTCCCCGCAGGGAAACATCGTAAACGCCACTATGCTGATAACGATAGTGCGCGGTAAATCCTTGTATTCCCCGCCCTCGCCGAGCGCGGACGAATATTCACGCGCCCAATAATACAGGGAGCGCGCGGGATAGTCACCTTCGTCCGCTACCTGTATTTCAAGGTCTACCCTTTGCCCGTTGACCGTCATATTTATGTCAAGGCGGCAGAACTTTTCGCCTATGACCTCCGGCGTTATTTCGGGATTGGTAATCACAAATTCCGTTATATCCTCAAGCCGGATTCCGAGGATTAACGAAACCAACCTTTTCAGCAAATTCTGGTATTGCCGGAACACCATCTTAAAAAGAACATCGTTCTTAAATGTATATTCAAGTTTCGTCACAGGCACACTCCTCCACATTGAGATTATACCACAACCGCGCCCAAATCACAAGCGGCAAAAACGGCCTAACGGACGGGACGCAGGCAAGTGTGCCGAAAGCACGTCAAACGCACGAACGCGTTCGTTTGACGCGGTAAAAATCGCCATTTTTTAAAGCCTACTAATCCTATCGACATAGGGGGTTTTGTGGCAAAAAATATTTTATTCACATTGCGCGAAACCGTTTTTAAGTGACGTTATTGATACGATACGTTGCATATATAGCAAGCCATACAATTATATGCCTTGTATAAAATTCCTTTTTCTAATGCTAAACGCAGCCGTCAAGTCCGCCGTTGGCTGAATTCATTGCGTACCCGAGCCCGAGTATCACCCAGAAAACGCCGGAGGAGCCGATGGTGCTGTCCGTTGAAAGGGAGCTCGCCGCGAACGCGGCGACGGAAGAAAGTATTGCGAGATTCCGCCAAAAAGCGGCAGGCGGTTCGTTTGATTTGATTAAGGAAATGAAAGCGGTAAAGAGATAATGCCCGAAAAGCAGTATCAGCGCCAACGCGGAAACCCCGCCGGTGGTCACGAAGGTTTGGATGTACAGGTTGTGCGCCTTGTCCACCATGATGTACGGGTCTCCGTAAACATTCGCCTTGCCTATTACGTCATGCTGCGGGAACTCGTTGATAAAGCTGTCCGAGCCGCTTCCGAGCAGCGAATGCGCAAGCGCCAAAGGAATCGCCCTTGACCAGATATAACCGCGCCCGCTGCCCCAGTCCTCGTTTCCCTTAAACCCTGTTGCCGGGACGGGCAAGTCGGCGTTGACCGGCGCGCCGTCGGACCAAAGGACGGTGAGTTTACCGTTTGAAGCCGAGAGGCGTATTTTTTGGAAAAGATAATAATCAAGCCTTTGGGTGACGGAAAAATCCCCGTAGCCTTCTATGGAATAGCCATATTCGGTTTGCGAGCCGTTTTGGGAAGTGGACGCGCTGACCGGAAGGACTTCTTCCATTTCATGGTTGACAACGAGCAGCCTGCCTTCGGGGGAACCCGTAAGGCTGAACAGGGTTTCCCCGCCCCTGGTGATTTTTAAAACCCCGTCTTTAAATAGCAGTTGGGTGCGTGTGTCGGCATTACCTTCGCCTGACGGCGCGCTTTTTCTTAATGCCGATATTTCACTGAAAAGCTGTACGGGTAAAGCGGGATTGTTGAAATAAAAAAACGCCCCAATCGGGAGGGCTGTCAGAAAAATTAAAATATATTTTACGCGCGGGCGGTTTGAATGGCGGCGGGGCTGTTTCTTTTGCCAATAAGCTTTACGCGCGGCACAGGTGATAAGAATAACCGCGGCGGCGGTTAACATACCCGCGAACCCGCCGAGGGTGCCGCTGCCGTGGTTGCATACGAGCATCGCCGCTCCGGCGGCAAGCAGTAAAACTTTTACAAAAGGCTTTCCCTCGTATGAAAAGCCGAAAAGCAGCAGCAGCGGCGACAGCATGGCGGTGTATAAGCCAAAGGTGTTCGGTTGGAACAAGGTGCCGTAAGATTCCGTAAACGCGGGGGAAAGCCGCCCGGGCGCTCCCGTTACCAGAAAGCAGCCCAACTCCGTGGCGAAAAAATCATGGCCGAGCAGTTGGCTTATTCCAACGGCTCCCGTGATAAGGGAAGAAAAAATCAACCCGGAAAAGATACCTTTCCTTACCACCGGCTCCCGTGAAAAGCGAACCGACGCGAAGAAAACAATCATATACGCCGCCTGCGCGAAAAAACCTTCGAAGCGTTCGACCGTGCCGAAAAAGGCGGTGGAAGGGTAGGGGGAAAGGATATCTGAAAGGAAAACCAATAAAAAATAAACGCATAGCAAAATAGTAGGTATCGCAGGTTTTTTAAGCGGATTTTTTTCAGTGTTTAAGGCGCTTGCGCAAAGAATCACGGCGGCGGACGCGATTAAAAACACGCTTTTCCAATAAGTAAAAGCGTCGGCTTTCGTTTTGATATTGAGTAAATCCCACAACTCGGGGGGGACCGGGCGCACCGCGGCGCGCACAATCAGCGGAATCACGCCGGTGACGATAAAAAGCATGATTCCGATAACGGTGACGGTGAATTTTTTTATGCTCAAGAATTCCATCCCCATAATCAAGCAGTTTCCTCTGACATAAAAAACGCCCTGCGTTTTCCCGTTGACGGGGCAGGGCGAGTACGAATTAACCGTTATATCTTCTCAACCTTCATGACTACATTGACGCTGAACGATTCGCCGTTTGCCCAACCGTCGGTCGAAGCGCTTCCATACACATTGTACGTGTCAGTTTCGCCGTTTAAAAGGACCTCTGTTAAAACAGAACCTTTCACTTCGGACAGCCAAAACTTCTCGAGGTCTGATTCGTTGCCGTAATTGCCATCTTTGGGCGCAAGCGCAAGCCAAATTTCCCGCGCGCCTGAAAAACCCGAGCCGGAAGTAAAGCCGGAACCGGATGTGAAGCCGGGGCCTGACGTGTAAGAGTTAAAATCTCTGAACACAATACCCGTTCCCGTTGTAAGCAGGGTTGATTCAAGAACGGATATGTTCAGATTCATGTCCTCGCCGCTTTTGTTCGTGACGCCAAAATCCGGGGATATGACCTTGTTCCAACCGCTTCGCGCCGTGTCGATGACAAATTCCACCCGGGTCGGCACAATGGCGGTAATGATTTGGTCGTTGTAGATGCGACCCAATAGCTCGACGTCTTGATTAAAGGTCAGCGAGCCGTTTTTTTCCGCGTTGTCCGCGCCTGTGACAGGCATTCCCCCCGGCGGATTGGTTTGCGGTTCCGTAGGTTCCTCACCGGGGTCCGGGTCAAAAGGATCCCCGGACGTATTGATATAAACGTCGAAACCAACGGGCAAGCTATTCGCAAAAACCGCTTGCGTTTGCAATACCAGCGCAAAAACCAAAAGCAATCCTAAAAAACGCTTTTTCATGTTTTCACCTCCCTTCCGTTGAATCTATCACTTCCAATGTGAGCCCGGCGGCGGCTTTCCCTATCTGCTCGCGCGTCTCGCGATTGTACGCGGTCAAATAGGCGGTCGCTTCATATTCACCGGGCGCGTATTCCCTTGTAAGGGTTATGTAGTCTATGTAACTTCCCTCTCTGATAAGATTCGACTCATAAATGGTTTCTCCGGTTTCTCCGTCCACAATAGAAAGAATCACGTCCTTTCCGTTGCCCGAGGGGTTCTCGTAAAAAATGCTTGCGGTGGTATTCACTATCGTCGGCCTTGCGTTTATGGAAAACGCGATTGCCGATTCGTCCATTTTTTCTTGAAGCTGCGCAAGTAGGGCTTCCCTGTCCACCCCCGGCATTTCGCCGATGGTCACGTTGTCCTCATATACAAGCGTTTTTTCTGTACCGCTCGCGCTGAGCCAAATGATAACCCCGACCAATGCCGCAATGATAATAAGGGCGGCATAAATAATAAGGCGTTGGTTAAGCAGCATCCCGCTCCGCGCGTTCTTTTGGAATATATCCACAATCAGCACCTCCAATATAGATGTTATAATATGCAATAATTCGATTTAACAAACGAAGCCCGCGATTTATATAGAAATAATGCGCAAACAAAATAAGTATTTTTGTTAATAATACAGCAAATTGTACAGATGTCAATAGGGCGGTGAAAATGTCGGAACCGGCGCTTTTATCGTTTTTCGCGCGGCGAAGAAAAGGTTGAACGGCGGAGCATAATAAGGTTTAATGAATCTGCGTATATGTTTTCAATAAGAAAAAATTACTTTTGGAGGGATTTTATGCGCTATTCGGCAAAGCAAATCATCGACATCGTCGCGTGCGCCGTCACGCTGTTGCTAATCGGTATCGCGGTGCCGTCCAGTTTTTACACGGTAAGCGAACAGGAACGGGCGGTGGTAACGCGCTTCGGGGTTCCGGTGGCGACGCAGGGGCCGGGGCTCCATTTCCGTATACCGCTTATCGAGCGGGTGAATTGGGTTCCCACCGTAAGCCAGAGTTTTACGCTGGGGTACACCGAGGGCTTGGACCAGGTCGTCAGCAACGTGGTGGAGGAATCCTTCATGATCACGAAGGATTTTAATTTTGTCACCGTGGACTTTTTCGTGGAATACCGGGTGTCCTCGCCGGAAAAATACCTGTTCGCGTCGAGCCAGCCCGAAATGATACTGCAAAACCTGGTTCAGGCGGCGGTAAGGGACTCCGTAAGCGAGCATAACGTGGACGGAATACTGACCAGTGAGAAGCCGGAAATCCAGACGAAAATATTCGACAGGGTCACCGCCGATTTGCAGGAAACGGATATCGGAATCGAGCTTCTCAACGTGGGTTTCCAAGACGCGGAGCCCCCCACCGAGGAAGTCATCGTCGCGTTTAAAAACGTGGAGAACGCGAAGCAGCAGCGAGATACCTATATAAACGAAGCCAACAAGGAGCGCAACGAGGCGATTCCCGCCGCCCGCGCCGCAGCCGACGCGATTTTGCAGGAAGCCGTCGGCTACAGGCAGAGCCGCATAAACGAAGCCGTGGGGCAGACCGCCCGTTTTGACGCCATGTACGAGGAATATATCAAAAACAAAGACATCACCCGCACCCGGCTGTATTTGGAGACGATGGAGGAAGTGCTTCCGGGCATCAAGCTGATCATCGGCTCCAACGAGGAAGTGCTTCCCATTATGGATATCACCCAACCCGCGCCTACCGGCAGCCCCGTTGTTAACGCGAGCGCCGGCGCGTCGGCAAACAATTAAAGGAGGGATTGGAATATGAAGGTGGTACATTTTTTCGCGAACATCTGTAAAATAATTTTAATAGCCGCCATCTTACTGGGGCTCGGGTTTACTTTCTTCTCGGTGACGGTTCCCTCCGGTTACGCGGCGTATGTGAAGCGCTTCGGCAGGGCGGAAAACATCCACACCGCCCCCGGGCTGTATTTCAAGCTTCCCATGGACGAGGTTTCGTACATCCCCACCAACAAGCAGCTGTATAACCTGAACCCTTCCGACGTTATCACGTTGGACAAAAAGACGATGAACGTCAGCAGCTTTGTCATTTGGCAGGTCACCGACCCCCGTTCCGTGATGGAGAACCTCGGCGCGGAATCGAATATCAACCCCCGTATCAACAGCATTGTTTATAACGCGCTTAAAAACACCCTTTCCAGTATGAATCAGGAGGAAATCATCACCCTGCGGGGCGGCAGCCTTTCCGACGCCATACTGAACATGAGCCGCGAGCGCATGTCCGAGTTCGGCGTGGCGATTTCCGACGTAAAAATCAACAAATTCGATTTGCCTTCCGACAATAAGGAAGCCGTATACCGGCGCATGATCAGCGAGCGGGACAGCATCGCCGCCATGTACCTTGCCGAAGGCGACGAGGAAGCGAAAAAAATCCGCAACGAAATCAAGCCCGAGACGGATATTCTCATCTCGACCGCGCGGGCGGACGCCGACAAACTGCGGGCGGAGGGCGAGGCGGAGTACATGCGCATTCTCGCGGAAGCGTACAACGGCGCAGACCG
>JAISWA010000065.1 GCA_031271275.1 Clostridiales bacterium
TTATATACCGGCGGCGAGGAGCTCACGCAAAAAGAAGTCGCGGATATGTTGGGGATTTCCCAGTCCTATATCTCGCGGCTTGAGAAGAAAATCATCGGAAGGCTGAAAAAAGAAATGAGTAGGATGGTGTAGCCGCGTTAAGGCGTGCCATAGTTCACTCCCTTCATTTCCCGCGCAAGCGTCTTTTCCCAGGTGCGTTCCGTTTGGGAACGGAGGAAGTCGCGCATGGGTTCTATATCTTCATATTTATCGTAAGCTTCAAGCGTCGCGTAATACGCGGCCTTTTCTTCGTCATAAACAATCAGCGGGGGATGGTTCCGCGTCATCAAAAAATAGTTTAGCAGCGTCCTGCCCACCCGCCCGTTGCCGTCCGCAAAGGGATGGATATACTCAAAACGCGCGTGAAAATAGGCGGCGGCTTTGAGGATGTTCCCGTTGGAATAGCCGTTGATTTCATCCAACAGCGCCTCAATATCCCCTTGCGTGTCTTCCGGCGTTGAGCCTACTTCGTCCCGCCCGGTTACATAATCATGCTTTTTGAAAAACCCGGGGCGCTCCCCGCGCTCGATAAAACGCCGTTCGTCATAAGTCCCGCCGGTTAGGATTCCGTGCGTTTCAAGGACAAGCCGGACGCTCAGCGGCTCGCGGTCAACGATTTTTTGCTTTAAAAATTCATAGCACAGCTTCTGGTTGCTCAATTCAAACAAAACCCGCGGGTCGCCCGTAAAGCTTATCGCGCGTCCGTTCTCGAAAATCTCCCGCGTGTCGTGGTAAGTGATTGCCCCGTTTTCAATTTTTCCGGAATGATAGGCGAATAAAACGCGATAATTGTAAAGCCTTCCGTCAACATCCGAAACGGACGACACGTTCCAGTCGCGCCACATGCGCACGATTGCCTCGTAGTTATCCATACCCGCCTCCGGAATGTTTTCTTATTAGGGAAGCGTCTTTACTCCCGCCTCCGGTTTTATAGCCCTTGCCTTAAACTCGCGTACCAACCCTTCCGAAACACTGTCCGCTTTGACCGCGCGGATGTGCCCGGCGACGCTTTCCGTCAGCGCGTCAAAGATCATCGCCCCAAGTTCCGGCGTGGCTTTCGACGGGTCTCCCGAAAAATGATTGGGAAAGCTGGCGTACCAGTTGTAACCCGTGAACAGGCTGCGCCGCTTGATTTCGTCCAAGCGGTGAAGGTCTGCGCATTCGGCGGGGTTTTGGTCTTCCATGTGAACTAAATCGGGGCGGATGTGCATGACAAGCGCCGTTTCGGCTACGCCCGCGTGCTGCCCCAAATCGTCCGTCCCGGCGGCTTTCGCTATTTTTTCCGTAATCAAAAAACGGGCGTCGTTTAGGCTGCCGGTGTAAACGGAATAATCCCTGCCGAGCTCGGTCAGCCCCTGCGCGAAAAAAGGTAAAAAGAAATCGTTTCCGCCGTGGCTGCTTAGGATGAGAATTTTTTTCATCCCGTTCCGGGCTATTTCGTCACAGACCGCCAACAGATTATCCATCAACAGCCGGTTAGACGCCGCCACCGTTCCCGGGTAATGACGGGCTTCCGCAATCTGCCCGAAAAAATAATACGGGAACACCACCGCGGGTTCCCTCTCCGCCGCCGCGGCGCAAACCGCCCGCGCGGTTATCATATCCGTGGCGACGGGTAAATGGTCGCCGTGTTTTTCGATTACGCCTATGGGCAGCACGCATACCCCGTTACAGTCTTTCACCGCCGCCTCAAAATGTTTCGCAGTTAATTCTTCCCAAAGCATAAGCTTGCAGCTCCCGTCTCTTAATCCTGTGAAATCATATTCTTATAAATGCTTTTGTTGGGGGGCGAGTCGATAATCGCGGCGGCGTCCACTTTTTTCTCATAAAAAGCCCTCGCGTCGCTAGTCCACCCGATAATGGCGTATCCGTAGCCCATTTCCCGCATAGCGTATAAACTTTTCATCAGCAAGCGCGTGCCTATCCCTTTGAGCCGTTCGGATTCCATAACGCCCGTAGGCCCGAAGAAACCTTTCGCGCAAGCGTCGTAGCAAGCGAAACCAACGACCTGTTTTTCCTTGACGGCGATAAAACAGGAGGGCGGGCTGTTAAACATGGCGTATTCGCATTCGTTTGCCCACGACTGCGTGAAGTTGTCTTTAACAAACTGCAGAATCGTTTGTTTGTCTGTGATATGCGCCCGTTTAATTACCACGCCGTCATCCTTAAATTCCCTGTCGTATTTCTCAAGCTCGTAGAGTTTCGCAATCAAATCGGCCATGAGAACTTTCCTTTCGAAAATTATTTTCAATATTGTGTTAATGTTTTATAAATCCTTTATACATTTTACACAAATAAAGCGCCCATCGCAAATAAACAAATCCGCCGCCGGGGTAACGACATTTTGCGTCACGCCCGTTTCATAAAACCCGTAAAAATGCGCCTTACCAAAATGGCAGGCGCATTTTTTCACGTCACAAAGGCGAGATTTTTTTAGAGCCTGTCTAATATCTGCGTTTGTTGGATTTTGAAGCGAGATTTTCGCCAGACAAGGAAGCGCGAGCGCCGCGTAATCGCGGTATTACGCAAGTGAGCAATGACCGGAAGAAACTGGCGACGAGAAGCGTCGTTTTCGCCGAAGGCGAAAATCATGAGCTGACGAAGTATGGTGAAAATCTCGCAAAAAAGACGACAAGCGAAGATGTTAGACAGGCTCTAAGGCAACGCAGCTCAAAACTGATTATACATAAACTGCCTTGCGTCGTACCCAAGCCCATACGCGCCGAATATAACGATCATAAAGAAAATTCCCATTAGCGCCGCCGAGCGCAGCGCCCAGCTTTTCCCCGCTAAGATTTCCCGAATATCTTTTCCGTTTCGCTGCAGGAAGCTTACCCATAACACCACCGCAAGCCCGAGCCCTGCGGCGATATAGCCGGACGCCGTTACGCCGAGTTCCGTCACGCCCTCGTTAAGCAGCGCGGTAAAGTTAAATTCCGTAAAAACGGAGAGGATTCTGCGGAAGGCGGTTCCCACGCCGTTATAGCGGTCGATGGAACGTATCGCGCACATCAGCAAAAACGTCCTTACGATTTGAAAAGCGGCATACCCTTTCGAATTTGACCAACGGCATTTTTGGCGGAATTTATCGTACAGCGGCTGAAATTCCTGCGTGAGCAGCAGAAACAGCCCGTTGACCAGACCCCACACGATAAAGTTCCATGTGGCGCCGTGCCAAAGCCCCGTCATAAACCACACCGTAAACAGCGAAATATACACCGTGACCCGCTTGCCCAACGTGTCGCCGAGCTTCTTCCGCGCCGCGGCGGAAAGTTTCAGCATGGGTTTGCACACCGAGAGCGGGTAAAAAAGATAATCCCTGAACCAACTGCCCATGGAAATATGCCAGCGCCGCCAGTATTCCGCGATGTTCGGCGCGTAAAAGGGCCGGTCGAAGTTTTCCGCCACTTTCACGCCGAACATTTCCGCCACGCCGACGGTGATGTCTATCCCGCCGGAAAAGTCCGCGTAGAGCACCACCGCGTAAAGCAGCATGGCAAGCAGCGCGTAAACGCCCGCGTACTCGCCGGTAAACAGCGCGTTCATGGCGGCGGCAAGGCGGTCGGCGATGACGAGCTTTTTAAAGAAGCCCCACAGCACCCGCTGCGCGCCGAAGCTGAGGTTTTTTTTGTGGAAGATATTTCCCGAAAGCAGGGTAAGGGACAGGTCGTTAAACCGGCTGATCGGCCCCTGTATCACCTGCGGGAAAAAGGAAGCGAACAGCGCCAATTTTAAAATATTCGTCTCCGGTTTCGCTTTTTCCCGGTAAACGTCGATGATGTAGCCCATTGTCTGGAAAGTGTAAAAAGATATGCCGAGGGGGACGACAAAGCCGGTGAAAACCCCGCCGTTCGCGGCGGAAAGTATTCCGAGATTTTCCAACAGAAAACCGGTGTATTTGATTACCGCCAGTATTCCGAAATTGACGATCAGACACGCGAGCAGCCACTTGAAGCAAAGCGATTTTGCCCGGGCGCGGACAGCCTTTTTTTCTTCCTTGCTTGAAGCCGCAGAAATTTTTTCGTCCCGGATAAACCGCGCCTTAAACATGGCAAGGCCGGCGGCGTAAGTCGTGCAAACCGTCGCCGCGACGTAAAGCAAGGAAGAAAGCCCCGCCTGCGCGTAAAAAAACAGCGAACCTGCGAGCAGTACGCCCCAACGAAAACGCAGCGGCAAAAGATAATATAAAATTAATAATACGGTGACGAATACAATGAAGGGCAAAGAGGTGAACAGCATATCAGTTGTCTTCTTCCAGTCGTTCGATTAGCGTTCTAAGCGCGGTGTAGGAATTGAAATTCTCCGGGACAATTTCCTCCGCCGGGATGGCGACGTCAAACTTGTCGTTGATTTCAGCCACAAGGGTGACGATGTCGAAGGAATCCAGTATCTTGTCGTCGATTAATGTGGCACAGGTTGAATAGTCCACCTCGGGGTGGAGGGATTGAAGGATTTTTAAGAGCGCGTCCATCACAATTTCCTTTCGGTTATTTTTTCCAATACC
>JAISWA010000085.1 GCA_031271275.1 Clostridiales bacterium
GTGGGGTAGTTTTTGGCGTAGGGGCTTATTTCCTGGGCATACGCCTGCAACTCGGCGAAGCACTGGGTTTCCGCCTCCAACTTTGCCGTAAGAAGCAGGAAATAATCCCGCAAATCTTCTTCGGTGGTTTTTACGGAGGTAAAGCGCTCGTCGGAACGTATTTGCACGTCCCCCCGGGCGGAAAGCAGCACCGCCTGCGAATCGGACATTTCCGTCAGAATGCTTTGCACCGGCGGGATATACCCTTTCGCGCTCAGTTGGTCTACAATCGCCTGCCTCGCCGCGTCAAGGTCGCGCAGCTGCCGCTCCAGGTCGTCCACCTGTTCCTGCAAACCGTCCAACGTGCTCTGGTAGTCTTGCCGCTGGCGGTTCTTTTCCGTCTGGAAACGGTTTTGTTCGTCCGTGAGCTGCGATTTAAGGTGGTTGCTGTCGTCCACATATTTGTTTTGCAAATTGGCGCTTTCCTGCTGCAGCTCGTTAAATTCCTCCAACAGCTGAACGCGGCTCGTATTAATTTCCTCCGCGACGCGCATGAAGTGGTTTGAGCGCAAATAGACCGCGAGGATGGTGGCGGATATGACAAAAACCACCGCAAGCGCGATGTAGAAAGCCCTTTGGGGAATACGGACGCTGCGGGTTTTACCCGTACTGTAGGACGGCACAAGCATCAGGGAGAAATATTTCTTTTGTACGCGGGATTTTTGGTTGAGCAGCACACCGGTCATCCTGTTGCTTGACCGGATGGTTTGGGTGTTAAACATATTAATCAAGCACCTCGAATCTAATATGTCACGACGATAACATACCCGTGAATAAATATCAAGTAAATTTTACAAATGCATGATAAATATGTTAACAAATTAATAACTTTATTTCAAACCTGTAAAATGGCTTGGACGGTTAAGCCTTGAACCCCTTCCCGCTCTATGGTAGAATTTTGCACATCATTCCCATAGGAGAACGATTATGTCCGACAGCGCGCAGTTACTTTCCTTCGACGAAGACGATTTCGATTTGGCGAAACACAAAAAAACAGCGGAGACGCGCGCTCAGGAACTTATCGAGACGCGGCGCTTCCGCCGTAAATTATCCTTTTATAAATTCCTGATCATGATCGCGGCGGGCATTACCATGTTTTTACTATACATGCTGATTTCTACGTCAGTGCTGCAAAATGATTTTTGTTTTTTCTAAGAGCCTGCTCCCTCAATATAAATCTATCTCGCAGGCGGCGGTCAAAATATCCGCCATACGCCGGTAAGCGTCCAGAAACGCTTCCTCGTTTAACAGGAAATCCCGCGCCGTCTCGCTTTGGGAAAGTTCCGCGTAGAGATGGCTCAGCTCTTTCTCCTCCTCGAAAGCAACCGGCTGCCCCTGCAGCCGCTTCGTTTCCACAAGCGACTGCTTCTTTTTAAACGCGAGCAGCCGCCCGGAAATTTCCGGCGACTCCGTCACGCGTATCTTACTTTTCCGGTAGTCCTTGTATAAGCCGCTCTCCCGCAAAGCGTCCGCGAGCTTTTGCGCCGCGCCGGTTATTTCGTCCATGGGCTATACCTCTATCAAAACGGGCAAAATCATCGGGTTGCGCTTGGTTTTCTGCCAGATATGGTCTTTCAGGTCGTCCCTGATACGGTTCTTGATATACTGCCAGTCGGCGGTCTTTTTTTGCTCGCAGTCGTAAAGCGAACCCCTTGCCACCGCTTTCGCGTTGTCTATAAGGTCGTCCGCCTCCCGCATAAACACGAACCCCCGGGAAATAATTTCCGGTCCTGAGACCAACCGGCAAAAGCCGTCGTCCATATTGACGCCCGCCGAAACGATGATGATGCCGTCCTCCGCCAGGTGCTTCCGGTCGCGCAGCACCACGCTGCCCACGTCGCCGATGCCGAGCCCGTCAATCAGCACCTGCCCCGACGGCACGCTGCCTTTTTTCGCCGCGTTGGCGGCGGTCAGTTCAAGCACGTCGCCTATCCCCTGCACAAAAACATTTTCTTTCGGCATTCCCAGTGAAACCGCCAAATCTTTGTGCTGCTTCAAGTGCCGGTACTCGCCGTGTATGGGCATGAGATACTTGGGTTTGACCAACGCGTGCATGAGTTTTATTTCTTCCTGCTTCGCGTGGCCGGAAACGTGTACCTCCATCAGCCCTTCGTACAGCACGTCCGCGCCCTGCTTCATCAAATCGTTGATGACTTTGGAAATCATCTTTTCGTTCCCCGGTATGGGGGACGCGCTGATGATAATCCTGTCCCCCGGCTTGATATCGATTTGCCGGTGGTCGGAGGCTGCCATGCGCGAAAGCGCCGCCATGGGCTCCCCCTGGCTGCCGGTGGTGATAATCACAAGCTGTTCGTCGGTATAATTCCGTATTTCGGAAACGTCGATGGTCAAGCCGCCGGGGATGTCGAGATACCCCAACTCGCTGGCGGTCTTTACCGCGTTGACCATGCTGCGCCCCAGTATGAGCACCTTCCTGCGGTGCTTCACCGCGGAATTCATAATCTGCTGGATGCGGTGGATGTTGGAGGAAAAAGTCGCGACCATAATGCGCTGGTTTTCCGTCTGCTCAAAAATCCCCTCAAAGATGCCGCCCACCGTCCGCTCAGACATGGTGTAGCCCTTCTGCTCCACATTCGTGCTTTCGCACAGGAACAGCAGCACGCCTTCCTTCCCCAGTTCCGCGAAACGCTGCAAGTCGATGGGTTCGTC
>JAISWA010000111.1 GCA_031271275.1 Clostridiales bacterium
TCCACATTATGAATCTTACCCATCTGCGCAATTTGAATGGTCCGGTAATCGTCCCTTGTGCGGCTGCCCACGCCCGCGTTGACCGTGACGTCTGAACGGTAGTTGCTGTACGAATACGGCGAGTACGTCAGCGACCACGTTTTGTTTCCGTTGCGGTCGGTGGAATCGAGCCTTAAATCAAGCGTCGTGTTGGACGCGACTTCCGCCCAAACATAACTCGCGGCGTCGTTGGTAATAACGGTCAGGGTGAGTTCCGTATTATTCTGGTAAGTGGAGGTCTGCCGCCACTCCGACTTTGCCGAGGTAATGCTCGCCCGTTTTTCGGACACATTTACCGGAAGCGCGAAGGACACCGCCGTTGAAACGTCTTCCACCGCGTTGGCGTATACGATTACATCCTGCGTTATTTGGGGGTTGATGGAGAGGGACCAGTTTTTGGACTGGGCGGTTTGGTTGCCCCGGTTCAGCTTTTCCGTTTTACCGTCATAGGCGACCCAGACAAATTCCGTCTGCGCGTTGGTGCGCACGGTTACGGTCACGGCGTCCCCTAACCGCGCGTCTGTGTTGGAAAGCCGCGCGCTGTAGATTTCCGCCGGGCGCTCGCTCAAGACCACCGAAATTTCCTGAGAAACCATTCCGGTAGTGGTGTAGGATTTGTTGGCGTTAATCGTGATAACCTGATCCACGTCAGCCCTGAGCGAAACAGCCCATACCTTGACGTTGGGGTCGGCGGACTCGCCCTGCTTCGCCAGGATATAACGCCCCTGCCCGTCTTTTAACCATACGTTGTTAACGTCTAAATTGGTGGAGACGGTATAGGTGACATAGTCGTTCTGGTATACGACTTCCTTGTCCGGGGTTATGCCGTTGATTGCGACCGTGACCGGCGCGGGGGTCGGTACCGGGGGCGTAGGCGTTACGGTGATGCGTTTGCTGGCGAAGGAAGCGCCGTACAGGGAATCCATGGTATTGGCGTATACGATTATTACCTGCGTCAGCGCGGGTTTGCATTCGAGGCTCCATACCAAGTTGCCGTATTCGTCGGCGCCCTGCTGCGCCGCCCTGTAGTACAAATCGTTGTACTCCACAATTACGTTGGTTACGTTGGGCGAGGTTACCGCCGTAAGAACAACCGAACCGCCGGTGCCGATGATGTCGGCGCTGGATGTTAAGCTCACTATTTTTTTAACCCCCGATGCCTGGGCGTACACCGTCGCATTCGGGAATAAAAAGCACATCGCAGCCGCGAACACGATCAGCAGCGCCAAACGCTTCACGTTCATTTTCATTTTTTTTCCTCCATTCATTCGTTTTGATTGCGTGTCAACCTTATGATAACACATAAAAACAAAAAAACACCTGTCAATAAGCGCAAAATTCTTAAATTTCCTTTACATTTATTTTATAAGTGTGGTAAAATCACGCGCCGATTAAGACTTCGGCTATCCTTGCGCGCGGAAACGCGCGCCGCTGACCATAAGGAGGTATAGCAAAATGAACAAGTACGAACTTGGCGTCGTCATCATGCCCGGGCTTGAGGACGACGTGTACAAGGCGGAAATGGAGCGCGTCCAGAGCCTGATTGCCCGGTTTGAGGGCACAATCGACAAAGTGGACGAATGGGGCAGGCGCAAGCTCGCGTACCCCATCAACAAAATCTCGGAAGGCATTTACACTTTCATCACGTTTACGGCGACCCCTTCCGCGCCGAAAGAAATCGAAGACCGCCTTCGTATCATGGAAAATGTGCTGCGTTTTTTGATTATCCGTTTGGATGATTAGGGGGTTGCTATGAATAAGGTTATTCTGTTGGGCCGCCTTACCAAAGACCCGGAAGTCCGCTACACGCAGGCTGCCGAGCCCTCGGCTGTGGCGCGGTTTACGCTCGCGGTCAACCGCCGCTTTAAAAAGGAAGGCGAACCGGACGCGGATTTTATCGGCTGCGTTTCCTTCGGGAAGCAGGGCGAGTTTGTGGAGAAATATTTAAAAAAGGGTATGCAGATAGGCGTAACCGGGCGCATGAACGTGCGCACCTATGACGACAGCGCCGGGCAGCGCAAATGGATTACCGAAGTGATTACCGAGGATATCGAGTTTGCCGAGAGCCGCAGCGCTTTCGAGGCGCGCATGGCGGGAAGCGGCGGCGTTCCGCAGGAAAACGCCTTCGACCGTGAGAAGCCCGCGCCGGCGGCTAAACCGCCCGCACCGTTCGAGCCGGAAGGGTTCGCCGCGATTACGGAAAGCATCGACGACGACGATTTGCCGTTTTAACAATAATTAATATCTCATAGAAAGAAGGATTTCATATGGTTCAAAAAAGAAGGGGCCGCCGGAAAAAACGCGTATGCGCGTTCTGCGTGGATAAAATAAACGAGATTGATTACAAGGATATCGGCAAGCTGCGCAAGTATGTTTCCGAGCGCGGCAAAATTTTGCCCAGGCGCGTCACCGGCAACTGCGCGAAACACCAGCGCGCCACCACCGTCGCCATCAAACGCTCGCGCCACCTTGCGCTGATGGCTTACACGCAGGAGTAGGAATAATAATATTTTAAAAAAACCGCCCGGGGTTCCCGGAGCGGTTTTTTTGTCGCTTGATTTATTTTTTATCTGCCTTTTTGTTTCTAAGCGCCTCGACGGAATCCGTAAGCGCGTCCGGCAGTTTAATGCCCATCAGCCCCATGTTCTCGATGACGCTGACCAACTCGTTAACGATAAACGCGATGACCACCGCGTCCCGGGTGAGCCCGCCCGTTTGCATCAAATCGTCGAGCAACACCGCTATAACGATTACGAGCAGCATACATCCTTTTTTTAATAAGCCCTTCAGCCCCGCGCCGCTTTCCAACCGGCCGCTTTCCGTCTTGGCTGATTTTTTAAACACCGCGGCAACAACCCATCCGGAAACAATATCTATCGCCATGCATATGATTAATGTTTTAAGGAAATTATCGTAGCCCCCGAGGGCTTCAAGCGATACGCTCGCGAGAATGCCGCACACAGAGAAAAAAACCGCTTTTATGTAACGCAAAATTTCCATGATTCACCTCCTTTCTTTCCGCAAATAATCCAAACCGCACCGAACAGCCGCGACAGGGCGCGCAATTACATGTGACATATTACACGTAACGAGTTGCATGTCAATAATCGAATAACAGTTTGTTTTTACCGTGCAAATGCTTCAATGTGTGCTATGGCCCGCCCTTGCGAAAAAAATATGCGTGTAATATAATCGAAACAATGCGAACGCACGTGCTTAAGGAGCGGTGTTATGATTATTGGCGAAAAGCTTCAAAGCTTGCGTAAAGAAAGAAATTTAAGCAAACGCGATTTGGTAGCCGCGCTTCCCATAAACTACAGCACCTACGCGAATTATGAATCGGGCTTCCGTGAGCCCAATTCGGAAGTGCTTCAGATTTTGGCACGGTACTTCAACGTATCCATCGACTACCTTCTCGGCATGACGGAGAACCGTAAAAAAGCGGACGAAGTCGCCGTACTCACGGATACCGAGCACGAGCACATCCTGCAATACCGCGCGTTGGACGACCACGGGCGGGAGTTGGTGGACCTTATAATGAAAAAAGAATGCGAGCGCGTTAATTTCCCCAACGACAAGGCGATGAACGACCACAAGCAGGTCGTTGACCGGCAGTGGATATCGCTGCAGGTGTATCAGCAGCGCGCGTCGGCAGGGTTGGGGGATTATTTAAACGAGGAAAGCGACAACGATTACGAGATTATGCGTTTCATGGCGACGCCGGTCAGTATGCGCGCGGATTTTTGCGTCAGCGTCCGGGGCGACAGCATGGAGCCTAAAATTTGCGACGGCAATATTGTTTTCATCAAGGCGATGCCCCAAATAGAGCCTGACAGCATAGGCGTTTTTAATTATGACGGCGAAGCGTTCTGCAAGCGCTTGCGCATCGACCATAAAAAGGGCGCCATCTACTTGGAGTCCCTTAACCGGTCTTACGCGCCCAAGCTTATACAGAAGCCCGAGTGCCTGCGGACGGTGGGGCTTGTGATTGGGGTGGCGGAACAAGATAAGCCGTAATTTGTAATGCCCGTACTATTTTGTTAATATGGGGACATAGAGGTGATGCCCCGTGCGAAAAAAGAATATTCTCATGATTATAAGCGCCGCGTTTTTACTTGCGTCGCTTTTTTATGTGCAAACAGTCGGCGCGCAGCCCGGAGACGCGGCTGACCCCGTGGTCACAAAATCCTATGTGGACGGGCAGCTTGAGCAGCTGCGCCAGCTTGTCAATAACTTGCCCTACCCGACGCCGGCGCAAAGCCCCCCGCCGATGGACAGCAGTTTGATTGTTTCGGATGTTTTGTCTGAAATAGAAGCCCTATACGGCGACATGCTGCGTCAGCCCCCTGTCGAAAATACTGGCTTTCCGCAGGCGCAAGCGCCCTTTGAGACGGTGTTCGCGCCCGCGGGCAGCCGGATTATAGGGGACTCGGGCGCGGAGATAATACTGCGGGGCGGCGGCGCGGTAGCGGTAACCGGCGTAAACGGGCTGTGCGACGTGACTTCCGGCGCGGATATTGTTAACGGCGGGGAAATCCCGCTCAACCATTTGCTGATTGTGCCGGCGAGCGACGGGCGCGGGCTTGTCGCCACCTACGACGCGTATTTGATGATTAAGGGCGGTTATTATTTTGTGGAATAAAGCGATAGCCTCGTTTTCCCGTTGGATGGACGGCAGCCTGTTCTTCCGCGCGATTACGGCCTGCTTGAATTTTTTGGCGCGGCTGTGCGCGGGGAGTTATATCGCCGGTTGGTTTACCGCCGATTACGACGAAGGCGCGGTGACGCGCAGCAAGGCGGCGCGGCTGATTGACGGGGTATTAAACCTGCCGCCAAAAATCAAAATGCCCGAAAGTTGGCCCCGGGGTCTTTCGAAGCTCGCCAACGGAAGTTTCCTTATCCGCGAAACCTGCGCCGCGTTGGGCGTACCGGTCCCGGAGGGCGCTACCGGCGGCGGTTCGGCGCTGCTTCCGGTTATCCAATGGCTTGTCTTCGCCGCGCCGGTTGCCGGTCTGTTGGTTGTCAATATCAGCGCGCCGTTTCTGCCTACGATGGTGCTTGCGGCGATGCTCGTCGCGGTAATCCTGTTTATGTTTTTCACCCGGCGGTTTGTGATTGATTTGACCGGAGCTTTCGTTTTAATTTTCATTCTGGTAACGCTCTTTTGCGGCTTCACTTCCTTTTCCCCCTCCACCAGTGTGAATATCGCGCTTTTAAGCGCCGTGCTGATGTTCGCTTTTATCGCGGTTTTATCCTGCTGCTATACCCGCCGCCAAATCGAGCTCTTTTCTTTTTCATTCATAACCGCCGCCGGGGGCGCGGGGCTGTACGGGCTGTATCAGTTCTTCATTTTAAGGACGGAAGACACCACCTGGGTGGATGTGGACGTTTTCAGCGACATTTCCTACCGTGTTTATTCCACTTTCGAGAACCCTAACGTATACGGCGTTTACCTGCTGTTGGCGATACCGCTGTGCGCCGCGCTGTTTTTTTATTCCCGAAAGCCGCTGCTTAAGCTGTATTCCCTCGGCGTGGGCGGGCTGCTTGCGCTTAATTTATTTTTGTCTTACTCCCGGGGCTGTATGCTCGCGTTGGCGTTTTCCGCCATCGTGTTCGTATTGCTTACGGACAAAAGGCTTATCGCTTTTGCCCCGGCTGCCGCGGCAGGCGCGTTTTTCGTACTGCCCGCTTCCGTTGTCAACCGCGTAATAAGCATTTTTGACTTTAATAACCCCGCGGTGTCCGACACTTCCACGGAATACCGGATTTCCATCTGGCAAAGCTCCATCCGGATTATTAAGGATTTTTGGCTGACGGGCGTCGGGCAGGGAAGCGAAGCGTATAACAAGGTGTTCCCCGTCTACGCGTTTAACGCGGTGTTCGCGCAGCACGCCCACAATGTGTTCCTGCAAATTTTTGTGGAAATGGGCGTCGTGGGGCTGTTCGCGTTCCTCGCCATGCTGGCGTGCTTCTTTCGCACGATGGCAACGCTTAGGCGCAACGCCCGGGAAGCCCGCGACAAAATTTTCGCTTCCGCCATGATTGCGGCGGTAGCCGGCTTTTTGTTTCAGGGGCTTTTTGAGCATGTGTTTTACAATTACCGGGTCATGATGATTTTTTATATTTTTATGGGGCTCGGGTGCGCCATGGCAAGGGTGGCAATCAATAAACAAACCGAAGCAAGCGCTTCGCCGGGCGGCGCGCTATGAAAACCGCCGCGGATAAAATCCGCGTGCTCCATGTGCTGACGGATGCCAACTTCGGCGGGGCGGGGCGGCATTTGCTCACTATTTTTGACGAATACGACAGGCAAACTTTCCAAATGGAAGCGGTGCTTCCCAAAGGAAGCCGGCTGTGCGAGCAGTTTGCCGCGCGGGGCATCCCTTTCGCGGAAGCGGATTATATCGCCGACCAATCTTTTTCCTGGCGGGGCGTACTCGCGCTGTATAAAATCTTCCGGGACAAGCGCCCGGACATTGCGCATACCCACGCGGCGCTTTCGGGGCGGATTGCCGCAAAGCTTTGGGGGAAGTGCAAAATCATCCACACCCGCCACACGGCGAAACCGCCAAGCCCCTCCGAAACCCGCTTCCCTAAGCGGACGGCGTCGGGGTTCGTCAATAATCTTTTAAGCGACGCGATAATCGTGGTTTCGCCCATATTGCGCGAACATTTAATGGCGACCGGTACCCCCGGGGGGAAAATCAGGCTGATTGAAAACGGCGTACCCCGGCTTAGGGCGTTAACCGAAGCGGAAAAAGAAAACGCCCGCGCTGCTTTCGGAATAAAGCCCAATACTTTCGTGGTGTGTATGGCGGCGCGGCTTGTGGCGTCCAAGGGTCAGGAAATACTGCTCGACGCGGCGGCGGGGTTGGACGAAAGCTTTGTCATTGTACTGGCGGGCGACGGGCCGGACCACCTGCGGATTAGCAAGCGAATTTTCTTCGATGATTTAAAAAACGTAAGGATGGCAGGGTTCGTGAAAGACATGGCGAGCCTTTACGGTATAGCCGACGCGCAGGTAAACGCGTCCTCCGGCGGCGAGGAGGCGGCGTCCCTTTCCCTGCTTGAGGGGCTGAGCGGCGGCGTGCCCGCGGTGGCTTCCGACACGGGGGGCAACCCCTATGTGGTTGCGCAGGATGTCAACGGGCTGCTGTTCCCGGATAAGGACGCGGCGGCGCTGAGAGCGGCGTTAATCCGGCTGCGGGACGATGCCGCCCTGCGGCAGCGGCTGCGGGAAGGCGCGTTAAAAACATACGGCGAGCGTTTTACCGCCCGGGTGATGGTTGAAAATATTGAAACGCTGTACAGGGACGTAATGAAGGGGGTTTTTTAGTGGACGACCATAAAAAGAAATACAGGCTGTTCGGGTTAATCAGCCCGGTGGACGTGTTAATTGTCGGGTGTGTCGCGGCGTTTGCGCTGTGGGCGGCGTTGGTATTCTCCGCCCCGAGGACGGTTTCCGCCAAGGAAGGCGGCGTGCTGCTGCGCTTCACGGTGGAAGTCAAAGAAAAGCCGGAAGGCTTCTTCGAAGGCATCGGAACCGGCGCGACCCTGTACGACACGCTGAAGGGCTACGCCATCGGCGAAATCGTGGAGGTATACGCGTCGCCGTATCTTGAGGACGCGCCGGACGAAGCCGGTAACCGGTGGCGGCGCACCGCCGTGGACGGCCTTGAGTTCACCTACATCGTGGCGGAAGCTTACGCGCAGGTCACAGACGCCGCGATTAGCGTGGGGCAGTATGAAATTGCCGTGAACAAAGAAGTCTTTGTAAATTCAAAAGATTTCGCGGGCAACGGGTATATTACGGAAATTAAAAACGCAAACGGGGAGGCGTTCAAGTAATGAAATTGATAGACGAACAGGGGCGGCTTTTCGGAAAGCTGAGTATTATCGATTTGGTTATCGTACTGGCGGCGGCGGTGCTTGCCATCGGGTTTATTTATAAACGCGCCTCCGGCGACGTGCAGCAAATCGTTAACGCATCCACCTCCTTTTACGTGACGTTTAAAGCCGACTGGCAGCGGGGGTTCAGCGTGGACGCGCTCGCGGAGGGCGATATCTTTTACGAGCAGTACGACGGACAGCCTATGGGGCCCGCCCAACGGGTGGACATTGAGCCCGCGCGGCTGATTATGCCCAAAGCGGACGGGACGGCGGTATACGCCGAGACGGAAGACCGCTACGCGATTTATGTCACCGTCGCCTGTAAAGGAAGCGTTACGGAAACGGGGTACTACATTAACGGCCATAAAAAGGTGGCGGAGGGCAACGAACTGGTGATTAAGTCCAACCGGCTGCTGCTGCCCAACACGGTGGTGTACCGGGTGGCGGAAACGCCGTATGAGCCGTAGGAGTGGGGGGATTACACGTGTCCGTTTTACAAAAAGAAATCTACCGGATGATTTATGTCCTGCCGGACAAATCCTTGTCATCGTTAAAGCCTGTGATTGACGAATTGTTAACAAGCGCTGTTTTGTTAATTGACCCATTGGCAAATATAACGGAAATGGACGAGTTAGATAAGGCGCTGTTTTTACAAGCCGTAAAAAAAATGAATGCCGAAGATTATATTTCATTTGAGGACGCGCTTATTGAATGCGGGGTCGGCTTGGATGAAATTTGAGCTGACAATTGACAAAACGGCGTTAAAATTTATCGCTAAACAACCGCCAAAGGAAAAAATTCGTATTTTGCGCGCTATAAATAAATTGCCTGAAGGTGATGTTCTCAAGATGTCTGGAAAATATAACTTGTACCGTTTACGCGTCGGCGGGTATAGAATTATATATACAATCGAAGAAGAAGTTTTCATGATTCGTGTAATAGAAGCCGGTAATCGCGGTGATATATACTAACGAATAATACAACAGGAGGCTGCCTATGAAGCGCCGTTACATATGGACCGTATTTCTCTTTTCCTTTCTTTTCTCCCTTCTTCCCGCCCACCACGCCCGCGCCGCCACCCCCCTTTACGAATACCGCCAGCAAAAAATACTCTCCAACGGGGTGCGGTATGAGCTGAACCGCCAGATGACCGACGCGGGTATGCTCGACGTGCACGTGCTGACCGTTTCCCTCGGCGGAAACCCCTACATAGACGTGGAGCCGGTGGATTCGCGAAAGGAACTCGGCTTGAAGGAACCCGCCTCCGCGCTGCTTTCCGCCGCGGGAGCCATCGCCGGAACCAACGGCGACTTCTTCGGCATGTCCGGAACCCATTCCGCGCCCTTCGGCCCCATGACGGTGGACGGCAACTTAAAGTCGGCAAGCGCGGGCAACACCGACGCCAACGGGCAGGAATTCGCCACGTTCATACTGGACAACGACAACAACCCGCTGATGAGCTATTTTAAAACGGAAATGCATTTTTATAACAACATGGCGGAAAATATTCAGGTCGGCACCTACAACAAAGTCGGGTTGGAGCTTAACTGGCCGGTGATTATCGACAGGAAATATTTAAGCAGCACCAACGACTTGGACGCCCGCTTCTCCGACCTGACCAAGGTGGTGGTCGCCGGAAACGAAATCACCTACATATCCTCCCCCGGCGAGATTGTGGAAATCCCCGAGGACGGCTTTGTGCTGATCATCCCGGCGGCGCTGACCGATACCTACCGCCCGCGCCTTGCCGTGGGCAATTTCGCGCAGCTCATGATGACCAACAACCTTGGCATTGATTTCGGAACCATTAAAGCTTCCATCGGCGGCGGCGGGCTGATACTTTCAAACGGGCAGACCGTACACGACCAGGGCGTGGTAATCGCCAACCGCCAGCCCCGCACCGCCATCGGCGTTTCGGCGGACAAGCGCAACCTGATCCTCATGGCGGTGGACGGGCGCAGTCATTCCATCGGCGCTACCCATGAGGAAATGGCGGAACTGCTGCTGAAATACGGCGCGTCCGACGCCATGCACCTCGACGGCGGCGGTTCCACCACCATGGTATTGCAAGACCCGGACAGCGGGGGGTATTCCGTGGCGAACACCGTCTCCGACGGCGCCGAGCGGCGGATTATCAACGCCCTCGGGGTTTTCGACCGTTCCCCCGTGGGGGAAATGCGGGAACTTGCCATCTACCTGCCGCAGGAAAATACTTTCGTAGGCGCTCCGGTGGGGGTGGCGGTGTACGGGCTCGACGAATTCAAGCACCGGGTGGAGCTTCCCCCGGGGGGATCATGGTCCATGAGAGCCCAGAACATCAACGGCGGCGAGTCCGGCATGTGGGACGGGGGCGCGTATATCCCCACCATGCAGGGGACGCATTTCATTGAAGCGGAATACGGCGCGTATCAAAAATCCCGCATTTTAAACGCGCACCAAATAGCCGAGCTGCGCTGCGGCAAGCCCTCTGTCACCACGTTGGAAGGGCTCGCCACGGATTTATCCTTCACTGGCATCTCCACCGACGGGACGGAAATCCCCGCCGACAACGCCGTGAAAGTTTCCGTCGTTCCGCCGCAGTTGGGGACGTTTACCGGCGGGCAGTTTATCGCCGCCTCGGCGGGCTCCGGGTACCTCGCCTGCGAAGTCAACGGCGTGTTTACCTACGTGCCGCTTTCCGTGGGCGGGTACGGGCTTGAGGTGAACGTTTTCAGCGGCGGCGTTCCGGTTTCTTTCGAAGGCTACCCGGCGGAAAACGTTACCGGCGAAGCCGCGCCGGAACAGGCGGGCGGACGCCCGGTCACGCGGCTCAACTACAGCTTTAAGAACAGCGCCGCGACACAGGCGGCGTACCTGAATTTTGCCGCCCCCGTACCGCTTCCCGGCGCGCCGGTGGCGCTGCGTATGCGGGTGATGGGCGACGGCTCGGGCAACTGGCTGCGGGGGCGCGTCACCGACGCGGAGGGTACGCAGTTCCCCATCGACTTTGAGCAGAGCGTGGATTTTACGGGGTGGCAGACCGTCACCGCCATGCTCCCCCCCGAGGCGAAGCACCCGCTCATGATAGATCGGGTCTACATGGTCGCCCTTACCACCGACGACACCACGGCGCGCGTCATGTACTTCGATTATTTAGAGGCGCTGTACCCCCCCGCGCAGACGGCGGAAACCCCCGTGGGGCAGAAATATACCGACCCCCTGCGGATTTACAGCCCCACGCCGGGTTCCATAGACCAGACGGTGTACGGCGTGGACGGCACCGCGTTCCCCACGATAGAGGTCCCCGTCCCTGCGGTGAACGCTTATTCCGTACAGAAGCACGGCAATGTGACCGTGATAAACATGGCGGCGGGCGGCGGCGGTATTTACGCGGCGGACAAATACCAGTGGGCGCGGTTTACGGAGGACATTAAAAACACCGTTCCCGATTTTGTGGTTATAATACTGGATGAGGACCCGGATAACTTCACCCGGCCCAAAGAGGCGGAGCTGCTTCACCTGTCCCTTACGGAGCAGATAAAAATGCTGAACCGGAAAGTGTTTGTCGTGTCCGCTTCCGCCGGAAGCGCCGGCAGCACGGTGCAGGTGCGGGACGGGGTCAGGTACATAAACCTGACACGCCCGGCGGAGGGCGCCGCCGCTGTGCGCTTCTACGTAAACGGCAGGGAGATTTGGTATGACATCGGAAGGTAAAAAATTTTTCGGCAAAAATATTTCGCGCACGGTTATGGCAATGATGGCGGTTACGCTGCTCGGTAAGCTGATGGGCGTGCTGCGCGACCGTATGGAGGGCGCGCTGTTGGGGATGGACACGGCGCAGGGGGCGGCGTTCGCGCAGGCGAGTTCCCTGCCTCGCAATTTTTTGGACATTATGTTCGCGGCGGTGTTTTCCGCCAGTTTCATACCGGTGTTCAACGATTATTTAGAGACAAAAGGGAAAAAAGCGGCGTTTGATTTGGCCGCTCTTTTTATTTCCGTCACGCTGTTGGTTACCGCAACGTTTACGGTTATCTGCGTGATTTTCGCGGAACCGCTGTACGCAATCTTTTTAAGCGGGGACGCGCTTCCCGCCGGGGCGTTTCCGTTGGGCGTCCGTTTACTGCGTTTCATGTTCCCGCTGATTGTGTTGAGCGGGCTCGCGTTCTCCCTTACGGGCATTTTGCAGTCGTTGGGGGAGTTCAACATCCCGGCTGCCATGAGCGCGGTTTCCAACGGAATTATCCTGATTTACTATTTTTTCTTCTTTGAAAAATTCGGGGTGCACGGGCTGTGCGCCGCGTTTTTACTGGGTTGGGCAGCGCAGACGGCGATACAGGTTCCGTTTTTGGTAAAACACCGGTTCCCATTCCGGTTTAGTTTTAACGTCAAAGACGCGGGGCTTCGGCAAATCGCCGGGCTTGCGCTGCCGGTGATGGCGGCTACCTGGGCGGCCCCGGTCAACCAGGTGTTGGGGGGCAAAGCGGTTGCGCTGTTCGGCGGGGCTTACGATGTCGCCGCCATGCCCAAAGCGTACAATTTATTTTTAATCGTAAGCGGGGTCTTTGTGCTGTCCGTTGCCAACGTGATTTTCCCCAGGCTTTCCAAAGAAAGCGCGACGGGGGACGATACGGCGTTTTCGGACACTTTGGGCGGGACGCTGCGAAGCTTATTTCTGATTTTACTGCCCATGACCGCCGGAATGATGGCTATGTCGGAACCGTTGGTGCGCTTGGTGTACAAGGACGGGCTGTTTGACGAAAGCGCCGTAGCCGTGACCGCCCGGGCGCTGTTTTGGTTCTCGCCGGGCATCGTGGGCTACGGGCTGCAAACCGTGTTAAGCCGCGCCTGTTACGCCCTGCGCGACGGGAAAACGCCGGTGGTTTCCGCCGCCGTGGCGATTGCGCTAAACGCGGCGCTTTGTTTCGGGCTCGCGCCTTCCATGGAACTAACCGGCGTCGCAATCGCCTCCTCCGTTTCGCTGACCGCCGCCGCCGGGGTGATGATGATTTCCCTTGCCCGGAAAGGGAAAATAAAAATAAAGCGCCAGGATATGCTGGCGCTGTTAAAAATGGCGGGGCTGTCGGTGCTGATGCTCGCCGTGGTTTTGCCGCTGAAACATGGGTTGGAAAGCGTATTTACCGCCGAAACCCTGTGGAATTACGCGTTGATTGCGTTCATCCCCTCCGCGGTGGGCGCGGGGGTGTATTTCGGCGGGGGCAGGGTTTTTAACCCGTACCCGTTACGCTAACGGCCGCTTATTGCCGACATCGCGATATCATACGCGCTTACCCCATATTGCTTATAATTTTTCAAGAAAGTCTCGGTAAAAAGGTCGGCGTTCCGCTCGGAATATTCCTTTATGTCTTCAAGCCCCTCCGACTTTTTCCACTCCGCGACGAACCGCTCTTTGTTTTTCGAATCAAAAATACCCAGATTATACCGCCACGTTTTTTCGGTAAAAAACAACTTCGCGATGTCTGAAAACGCGTCGTCCAAAAACTGGACGTGCTTGTTGGAATTTTCGGAATTTTTGTTTATCCCTTTCCGCACGGTGTCATAGGCGGCGGTTAAGTCCTTTACGTTATCGTTCGTGCTTTGACCGGCTATCCGCTGCGTCTTCATCGCCTGCATCAATTGAATGTCAAACTCAACTTTCCGCAGCGACTGCTGCGAAATTTTCGGCGGCTTAGGGTTTTTTACGCCGCGCGCGGCAAGCTCCGAGAGGTAAATGCCCTCTCCGGTAAATTTGTACCTATTCGCTAAGTCTTCCTCGGTAATTTCATGGGTCAGCTTCTTTACGTCCCGGGCGCTTGGCGGCGCGTACCCGGCGGCATTCACCGTATTAACGCTCATTGCTTTAATATCCATACGCGTTCCCCCTCCTATGACGAATCGCGGAAAACAAGCGGCGGAGCCACTTTGTAGCGTTATTTTAGAATCTGTACCCGTATCACGCTGTTCCTGTCGTTGTAAACGGTTCCGCCGGCGCTTTTCAAAATTTCCGAAAGGGGAACCATCAACGCGCCGCCGACGGTCTGGGCATAGGCGCTCCCGTACCGGTAAGGGGTTCCGTTCACCTCGAAGAAATAACTTTTCTCCGTGACGGTAATGACCGTATTCTTCCGCGTAAGCGTGGCGGTGGCGGAAACCGCGTCCCACTCATACGCGTACCCAAGGTTTTCAAAAACTTCCCGCAGGGGAATCAGCACCGTATTGTCCTTAAAAATCGGGGGCTGCCCCGTAAACGCCAACGGAATATCGTTAACCCTGAGTTCAAGCGCGGGATAGTCCGCAGGGTTGGGCGCGGGAACATCCACCGTCGGCTTCGGCGTGGGAACGGGTACGGGCAGCGGTTCTCCCGGAACATCGGACGCCGTGGCGTCGTCGGGGGGCGTTTCCCCTGCGGTATTTTCCGGCGCGGAGACAGGCGTGGGGTCTACCGCTATTACGGCGGGCAAAACATCTCTTGACGTATCCCTTACGTCAATAACCAACACCGGGTCCGCGCCCTCGCTCATGTTAAACACGATGGTATTCTCGCCCAACGGCAGCCCCGCGAGGAATTCCCTCGCCAGCGTAATACTGTTCCCGCTGAGGATATAATCGTGGTCTTTTTCCAGTTCAAAAACCCCGTCGGTGACGCTTAACAGCGAATAGCCCTTTGCGTTCAGCCGCACGTTGATATTTCCCCCGCCGTTTTTGTCGTAGGTCAGCCGGGAGGAGGAAAGCGACGCGTCGTTGTAGCTCGGCTCGGTATAATAAACCCCGTCCCCGTCCGTAAAGTACGCGATAACCGTGGTGGCGTTGTTAGGCATGGTGAAGGTGGTCGTGGGGCTGTACAGGTTGGAGAAAGCGCCGCCGTTTGTGGAAGCCCATCGCAGGAAGGAGTACCCTGTGTTGGGAACGGCGGTTATGGTAACCCTTGCCCCCGGCGCGTACATGCCGCTGACGTCGTACAAAATCCGTCCGTTGGACTCGGCGCGCACCGTCAACTGCCAACGGTTCACCCCGCCCGTGGGCGTAGGCGTGCCGCCGGGTGTGGGCGTAGGCGTGGTTCCGCCCGGCGTCGGGGAAGGCGTCTCTCCGCTGCCTTTAAACACCGCCCTGACCGTAACGTCGTGACCGGGCATGGTAAAAGTTGTGGGGGAAGTATTTAGACTATTTTCGGGAAGGACCCAATCTTCGGGTTCCACGACCGTCCACTCGGAAAATTCTTGACCTTCGGGGGGCGTATCGGCGTAAATTTCCACCGTATCGCCCTCGTCATACCTTTCGTCGCCGGATGGGTACGTGCCTCCGCTGATAACCGTAACTTTATAATCGCCGTAGTCAGCCCCCGGGCCGCCGTCAAATTTTACGGTAATGGCGGAACCGGTGGTGACGGTTAGCGTCAGTTTGGTCAAATCCTCCGACAACTCAACGTTTTCGTCGGGCGTCTCATTTTGAACTTCGCCGTTATACGTCCATTCCCCGACGGTATACTCGGCGTTGGGCGTCGCGGTGAAGGTGACCGTCGTTTTATGCTCAACCTGCGAATTGTTCCGCAGCGGATTACCGTTCCCGTCTATGGCGGTGATGATGCCTCCGGCGCTTGCCGCCCTAAACTCGACGCGGTGCTTCTTTTGAACGACGGTAACCTTCGCGGTTCCCACCTTAGTACCATCGACTTTGGAAGTAGCGATTATTTTTAATTCTGTTCCGATGATTTCATTTTCGCCGACTGTGAGAACGCCGGTGTCGGGGTCGATTGACGTATTCTGGTAGATTTTTCCCAAAGACCACGTAACCCCGCCCACATTCCCCGAGCCCCTGATGTTGGCACGGAAGGAGAAGCTGCCGCCCGCCGGAACTTCCGCTGTCTCCGGTACTACCGTCACGGAGGTAACCTTTGTTTCGT
>JAISWA010000137.1 GCA_031271275.1 Clostridiales bacterium
AACGAAAAGGCTTGCCGCGCCGAACCCGGCTATGGCGGCGAACAGCACCGCCTTGGAAGCCGTACCCGCCCTGCGGCCCGCGTTCCCCGTGGCGGCGGCTTCAGCCACGGCAGGCACCAATGTTACGGAAAGCGCGGTTAGCACCGCCGTGGGGAAAAATATAAGGGGCGACGCCATTCCGGTAATACGCCCGAACTCGCTGACGGCTTCCGCGGGCGAAAGCCCGAACACCTGCAGCCGCGCGGGTATCAGCACATTTTCCCAGGCGGAGAGCAGCGAGCCCGTGACGCGGTTCGCGGTAAGCGGAAGCGCCATACCCAAAAGCAGCGCGAGGCTTTTCCGGCGGGTGAACACGGGGCGCTTCGTCAGTTTATGCTTGGCTTTAAACCGCCGGTAGGCGAATAACACATACAGCAGCGAGAAAACTTCCTCGCACACAAGCCCGATGACCGCCGCGGCGCAGGCGTAGTTCAGCCCGCGAGGGACGAACCGCGCCGCGAGCAGATACACCACGACCATTCTTACGAACTGTTCCAACACCTGATTGATTGCGGGGACGAAAGTTTCCTGCAACCCGATAAAATACCCCCTGAAGCAGGTTCCCGCCGCCATAAACGGGAACGCCAGCGAAAGAATCCGGAGGGGGAGCAGCGTGCGCAAATCTTTGAAAAAATAGACGGAGAGGGGAAGCGCGCAAAAATAAACCGCGAGGGACATAAGGCAGCCGAGGGAGGCGGTGATGAGCACCGCCTGCTTCAAAACCCTGCCCATGTTCCCGTATTCGCCCTTGGCGCGTTCCTGCGCGGTCAGCTTGGAAACGGCGGTGTTGAACCCCGAGCAGGAAATACTCCACGCGAGGCTGTACACGGGCATAATCAGTTGATACAGCCCCATGCCCTCCGCGCCCATGACGTTCGACATATAAATGCGGTAAACAAAGCCGAGTATGCGGGTTATGACGCCGGCGGCGGTAAGAATCAGCGCGCCGGTCACGATGCTTTTTTTATTTATGTCCGCCACCTCAATCATCTTTAAGACGTCAAGCTTTTCCTGTACAATATATGAGCGAGGGGCGGGCCATAGAAGGGGAAAACGATATGGATCAAGTGGAAGTGAAGCTCAATTTAATCATCGACGGTATGAAGAAAAAAGAAGCCGCGCTGCGCGAAGCCGCCGGAATCACCGAGAACCAGAGCACGGTGTTGGACAGCGCGCTAAGCAAGGACGAAATCCTCGCCTTTATTGTGACGATGAACCGGGAAAAACAGCAGCACATCCAAACCGTAATCAACTGCGACCATTTATTTGAGCGTATTTTAAAGGAAATCGGCCCTTCACTGGACGCAAACCCCGATTTGTACAAGCCGCAGATAGGGGAGATTCAAAAGATGATACGGCAGGTCATGGATTTAGACGTGGCGATACGCGTGCAGGAAGAAAAAAACAGCGACAAGATGCTAAAGCTTAACCGGACGATCCGCGCGGGCGACCCGCCCGTGGCGAAGCAGTCCCCGGCAATAACGGACGAAAAGCGCGTAATTAAGGCGTATGAAGAAAATTCAAAAAACTATAAGGGATGAATGAAATGAGCAAAGAATTGTTGGAGCGGTTTTTTAAGGAAAACAGCATATCCCGTGGTTTATCGAACAGTACCATCGGCTGAGGAAAGCCTACCCGGGCGAAGCTTTCAGAGACGGCGCGTATTACGCGCTGATTGAAATGGAAAACAGGTTGTCATTCGGGAAGGCGTAATGTCATTCTGAAACGGTCCCCTGCAGCATAACCTCCGCCAAAAGCCCCGCCGCGCCTACCCCCGCCGCGATATTCGCGTACAGGTTCAAATCATACAGCGCGGTTAGATTCTGATTCAAAAAACCGCGCGGAGCGAGCAGCCCGGTATTAAAAAAGACCCGTGCGTAAGCCGCCGCGCCTTCCCCGGCGAAAGCCGGAATCCACAAATCCATCGCAAAGAAACGCGGCATGTAAACGATAAGGGCGGCGGATATGACGCTGACCGCCGTGGAAATGAGGAATCCTTTCCCCCGCCGCAGGGTTTCCTTCCACAACGCCATAAGATATCGTCCAATCAAAATAATAAAATATATAACGGCAATCAACAGCAGTATCTGTCCCCGCGCGCCGATACCTTCGGTATAGGCGCTCAAGTCTGTTATTACGTAATCGCTCCCGTTAAAGTTCATCGCTTCCATCAAAGATTTTGTACTCAAATGCGCGTCCAACGGGTTATAGTTTTGCGGTTTAAGGTAAAGCGCGCCGGCGCTTTCCGCTTCGTTTCCGCTGCCGGAGGTGACCCAAGCCTGACCGCCG
This sequence comes from Clostridiales bacterium, assembly GCA_031271275.1. Classification (GTDB taxonomy): domain Bacteria; phylum Bacillota; class Clostridia; order Lachnospirales; family WQUN01; genus JAISWA01. Next base: position 2,329 of record JAISWA010000137.1, read on the forward strand.
CCTTCCGTATAATTCCGCTGCCCGGCGACGCCGGTGATGGTATAAATCTCCCCGCCGATGGAAACGGTTTTCCCTGTTACCTGTATTCCCCCGAACATTTCCCAGGCGAGCGCCTCGCTGAGTATGGCGCGGCGGGCGCTGTTTTCTCCCCAAACGCCGCCGTCGAGGAACGTACAGGGCAGCATTTCAAAATAATCCCGGTTCACCGCCGATACCCGCGCGTAGGCGGAAACGGCGGACGGCTGTTCTATGGGCGGGCCTGTTTCCCAAACCGTCCGCGCCGCCGTGACGGGCGACCTATAGGTGTATTCTGTCACCACCTTGCCCTTGTAACCGGAAGCCGCGGCGTGCAACGCTTCCGTGTCAATAAACGCCGCCGCGCTGTTTTGCGCCGAAGGCAAAACGCAGACGACGCCTTTCCCCGCGTACCGTTCCGCGTCCGAAGCGGCACAGGCGATATAAACCGCCGCCGCAGCCACGGCGCATAAAAATATCCCCCGGAGGGCTATTGCCCGTCGCATCCGCGCCACCTCTTTATACTCCTTCTAAAAATCTTCCCCGCCCACAATCTTTACCCTGTCGCCCGCTTCAACAGGTCGGTCGCTGTTTACAATAATCGGGTAGTCGATATCGTTATACGCGCCGAAAGCCGCCTCCGCATCATTCTGCTCAAGGATATACACCGGTTGGCGCATTACCGCGTAGGTATACCCCAGTATTCCGTTCTGCTTCCGCTCGACATAGTGGACATAAAGCCCGTAATCATCGGAATGGAAGGCGCTGTTCGGCAAAACGCGGTCATATGCCCGGGAAAGTTTCTCCACTGCGGCTTCCGCGCTTTCCCCGCCCGCGAGGGACAGCTCCGTATTCATGGTTATGACAGAAATCCGTTTCCCGCCCCGGTTTATGATACGCTCGACGGTTCCCGGTTGGCTGCCCCTGTATCCGTTTATTTTAATGCGCGCGGGCATACCCGCTTGAACAAACCCCGCGCGCTCCGGGAATTCCGCTTCCATCCTATAAGTTTGCCGCCCCGCTTCGTTTACGACACGCAGCCGCGCGAGCAGTTGGGCTTTGCCTACGGCGGTTCCGCTTTCGGTTCCCGCCGGGATGTCCCGGATGATGCCGCCGCTTTGCGCGTAAATATTTTCTATCCCGCCGGTGGCAATCTGCGCGTTAAGTATTTCAAGCGCCTGCCGCGCTTCCCTTACGTCAATATGCCGCAATTCCATGTCAAAGCGGAAATTTTCCAACTCCCTGCGGGTGTTTTGCAGTTCTTCCAAAAACGCGCGCTGCTTGTCGTCGTTGGCGTTAACGTCGTCCGCTATGGCTTTTGCCAAGTCCCCTTCATATTTATCCAGCAGCCGTTCTTTTTCTTCTTCCTTCCGCGCGAGCGCAAGGCGTAGCGATTCCAGTTCCCGCGCGGCCTCGCCGGCGTCGCTCAGCGGCCCCGCGCCCGCTTCATATAACGCGTATAACGCCGCGTAATCCGCTTCGGCGTTTTTAATGTCCGCTTCGATTTGCGCGTATTCAAAGTCAATCGCGGCTATATCGGGCGGGTCCACGTCGGTCACTTGCTGCCGGTCCGGCACAAGGGTGTCGAGCTTGTTTTGCAGGAAAACCATTTCCGATTCGTCTCTCCTGATGTTGACCATCGCCCTGTCGAGTTTGTTTGTTTCGGCGTTAGACCGCTCCCGCAATTCTTTTAAATCGGCGGTGACGGTGAACAGCGGGTCGCCCTGCCTCACGGCGTCGCCTTCCCGCACACGCATGGTGAGAATCCCTTCCTGCCCGGTATAAACCGGAATACTTTCGGCGTATTCCACGGTGGTTTGCGCGACAGCCGTTTGCTTAATCACGCCGTCTTTGGGGAACTCAAGGGACACGCCGGGCAGGTTCATCGTGGCGACCGTGTTGGAAAAAAAAGTGAGGAAAAGCAGTACGCCCAAAAATATTCCACTGATTTTGACGATTATTTTTTTGCTTGCGTCCATTAAGCGCGCGCTTCCTTTCGGGGATTATTTGATACCGGAAAGCTGTATTCCTTCGACCATATACTCCTGACCGTACAGGAAAATAAGCACTGCGGGCAGCATGTAAAAACAGGACGCGGCAAAAATAAGCGAGCCGTCTATTTGGGAAAGATAGACCGAAAGCGGTTCCATCGCGATATCCCGCAGAAATATAACGGGCTGCTCCACTAAGTTCCAGTTTTCAATAAAGCTGAGCATAAATAGCGCCGCGACCGCGGGCTTAAACAGCGGCGTCACAATCAGGATTAAAACCCTCAAATGGCCCGCGCCGTCTATTTGCGCGGCTTCCACATAATCCCGGGGCAGGTTTTTCATATGCTGGCGTATAAGGAACACCCCAAAGGGGCTTGCCATACCGGGAAGGATAATCGCCAGGCGGGTGCCGTTAATCGTAAGCAGCTGCGCCATGATGTAATTGGGAACCAACGATACTTGCAGCGGCACGAGCATGATAACGATATAGATAAAATAAATGATTTCTTTAAACTTGAAGCGACTCATTTCAAAGGCGTAAGCGGCAGGCGCGGAAACGACAATTTGCCCCGCGACAATGGGCGCGGCAAGCAGTACGGAGTTCCAGAACTTGCCGATATACTCCGCAGAGCCGAACAACAAATCAAAGTATTGCGTGAGCGTCACGGAATCGGGGATTAAGCTGATTTGCGCGAAATGCGCGGCTCCTACGGAGGAATAGAAATTTTCCGGCGTGACAAAGGCGCCGAAACGGTTTGAAATTTCAAAGCCGCTCATAAGGGAATTAGTTAAAATGACGCAAACCGGCAGCAGAAACAACACCGCGAGCACGGTAAGCAAAATATAGGAAAGTGCGGTATTGACGCGCATACCATAGCCCCTTATGAGAAATTTTCCGAAAGCCTGCGTTGGAAGCGGAACATAAATACGACGATCCCGATAGTAATCGCCATCAGGATATAAGACGCCGCCGAAAGTTTTTGATAATCCAGGGAGGTAAACTGGTTGTAGATGTAATGCTGCAGCAGGTAAATGGAATGGTGGGGGTAGGCTCCCGCTATCAAGTAAATTTCCTTGAAGGCTTTAAACGAGTTTATGACGGACATGATAAAAACCAAAAACGAAGTGGGTATGATATAAACCATCGTGATTTGTAAAAACTGGCGGAACCTGCCCGCGCCTTCCAGTGCCGCGCACTCGTAATACTCCCGGGGGATTAACGCCAGCCCCGCGAGGTAGAGCACGATGTTAAAGCCGGCGTTCTTCCAGATAAACACCCCCGTGATGATTACCCGCGACCAACCGGTGTTAAGCCAGTGTACCGGCGCGTCGGGGAAGAACGTTCCGTTGACCGCCCCGTTCAGCCCGAACAGGCTCCGCCAAAAAAACGCCATCGAGCCGGAGGGTATCACCAACGGAAGCAGCAAGAACATGCCGAACAAACCCTTGCGGGCCCCCGCCTTTCGCAGCAGTATCGCCGCGAAAAGCGGGAACAGCATGTTCGCCGGAACGCAAATCGCCATAAACAGACCGGTGTTTTTTAACGCGAGCCGGAACACTTCGCTTTCCATCACGTTTTTAAAATTTTGAAAGCCGACGAAACGGTAGGTCAGGGCGTTGTCCACCACCGCAAGGTACAGCGACACCCCGAGCGGCGCGACGAAGAACAGCAGCATCCCCGTCAGGCTCGGCAGGGCAAAAAAGAGGAATAAAATTTCGCTGCGCGCGCGGGTTTTCATTCCCGCAGCGCGATGGATATTTTGTTTTGCAGTTCCTCCGCCGTTTGCTCCGCGGTAATCAGCCCCTGCAAATACGAATCCATGGTCGCGTAAAAAACATCCTGTACGTTTTGCGGGAAAAGGACGAGGGTTCTGTCTTGTACCGGCATACTTAAAATTTCATCATACCTCGCCAAAACCTCGTCGAACCGCTCCCGCCGGTCGCCCGGCACATGCCAGCCGTAGTCCGCCGCAATCCAGTCAAAGAAGCTTTCCGTTTCCACTAAATTGCCTGCCGCGTTTATCTCGGTGCCGGGTTTTAGCAGCGCGTACTCAAGCCCGATACGGAACAGTTCTTTATTAATGGAAGGCGTTCTGAAGGAACCGGTGATATTGCCGTCTTCGTCGGCGTAGGTCTGCGGGTCTTGGATAAAGCGGATAAAATCCCACGCCAAATCTTTATTTTCCGACTGTTTGCTTAAACAAAACTTAGCGGGCGCCATTGTCAGCAGTTTCCCCTGTTCGCTGATTAGGGGCTTATGCCCCGAGAAAAGCGTTTCCTCTTTAATAGGCAGCAGGTATTGGTAGGTCTGAGGCAGCGTATTGATTAACAGGTACTTCTCGCTGAAAAGTTTCTCGTCATCCGGTGTGACCGTAGATAAGGAACCGTGGCTTCTGCTGTCGGGTTCGGTCAATTCCTTAGAGCGTTTAATCAGTTCAATAAAACGCGCGTTATTAAAATCGCAGGCGCTGTTTTCGAGGTCAACAAAGCTGTCTATCGTATACAGCAGCGCGTCGAGGGGGTCATTGGCGTAGTCGGGGTAGGGGAAAGCCCCGCCCGCTATATCGAACAGCTCGAACATATCGAAGTACGACAGCGCGTTCATCGAATCAACCTTTTCACGGGCCGCGCCCACCAACTTATTGTTGATGGCAAACGCGTCATACACAAAATCGAAAGGGTATGCGTAAAGCCCGCCCTTATACTCCAAAGCCTCAAAAAAATTCGCGTAGTAATCCTCCCTGTCGAAGGTGGGGTCGGCGTCCATCAACGCGTTAAAATCCGCCAGATACGCCACGACGCGCGAGTCTTTGTAATTGATGTAGCCTTCCATTAAATCGTCCGCCGTTCCGGACATGAGCATGGTGGGAACTTCCGTAAGGTAACGGTCATAGTCGTACATAAAGCTGTTGATGGTGATGGTGGTGCCCGGGTGCGCGTCCATATACTGCCGGGCAAGCGTCTCCTGCCCTATAACATTGTAGAGCGTCGCGATGGAGATGGTTTTGCCGCCGTCTGAGGCAGTTCCCGTTGTTGCCGCCGCGTTTAACAGGTTGCCCCCGGCAAGACTCCCACATGCCGCCGTCCCGCCGATAAACATTACAACTGTAATTAATACGGCGACTAACTTACGCGTAAATAATTTTTTCATACGTCCCCCTTATATAATTTTTTAAGGCTATTCCCGTAAAGCGCGTTTTACTTTGCTTTGCAGCTCCGAAGCGCACTGCTCGGCGGTTATCAGCCCCTGCGTATAGCTGTGTACAATTTGATTAAACACGTCCTGTACGTTTGCGGGCATAAGCGTCAAATGCTGGTCCCGCATGGGCATGGACAAAACTTCCCCATATTCAAGCCCGGCGGGGTTAAGGTTTTTATTGACGCTTAGGAATGGAATCGAAAGAATGTTATTGCCGTTCCCGTCGGCGTAAGATTCCGGCTGTTCCATAAAACGCAAAAAATCCCACGCAAGGTCTTTATTTTGAGACGCCGCGCTTAAAGTATATTTAATCGGCGCGAAAGTGAGCAGCGAGCCTTCTTCGTCCGTCAGCGGCTTGCGTCCGGTGAAAAGTATTTCGCCTTCGACAGGAAGCGTGTGTTGATATATATCCCCCGGCGCGGTAAGGAACGTGTATTTCTCGCTGTAAAGTTTTACATCCGCGGGCGCTGTTAAAGGCAGGTCAAGGCTTGCGCCGTTAATGTCCGTTGCGCTGTCTTTTGTTTCGGCAGCGCTTTTAAGCAGCCCGATAAATTTAGGGTTGTCGAAGTCGCAGGTTTTGTTTTCCAAATCCAAAAAACTGTCGATGGTATGCAATAGGGCGGGATAGACAGCGTTTGTGTAGTCGGAGTAGGGGAAGCCCTCCTCCGCCATTTGGTGTATTTCAAACATATCAAAGTAAGACAGCGCATCCATTGCATCGTATTTTTCCCGGGCGGGGCCGGTTAGTTTCGCGTTGATGGCGAGCGTGTCATATCTAACATTTAGCGGATATATATACAGCCCGCCGTTGTATTCCATTGCCTCAAACACATTGGAATAATAATCGTCCCTGTTAAAAGTCGGGTCGGCGTCCATCAGCTCGTTAAAGTCCGCCATATACCGCGTTACAGCCGGGTCTTTATAGTTGACGTATCCCGGCATTAAATCGTCCGCGCCGCCGGACATAAGCAGGGTGGGGACTTCGGTGATATAGCGGTAATAATCAGCCCCGAAATCGTTGATGCGGATGGTTACGCCCGGGTGCGTTTCCATATATTTTCGGGAAAGCGCTTCAATTTCGACGGGCGTAAAAAGATGAGCGATGGTAATGGTTTTTTCCGACTCCGCCGGATTTTCCGCCGTTGACGCGGCGGAAACGCTGTTCCGCCCGCCGAAGGCGACCACCCCTCCGGAGAGAATAACCCCCGCCATAAGCAGCGCGGTCAGGCTGAAGACAATACTTTTCCGCGGCTTTGCCGTTTCGAGTATTTTTTGAATGCGTTTTTTGAGTCTTTTTCCGCCGCCCGTAAGCGCGAAAGCCAATCCGTTTTTCATAAGCCCGCTTTGTTTTGCCGTGAACAATAAAATGTTCCCGTACTCGCGCCGTTTTTTATGCCCGGCGTATTCAATCACTTCCCTGTCGCAGGCGCGTTCCGATTCTTCCGTCAGCATACGGCTCATCAAATAGGTAAACGGATTGAACCAGTGCGCCGTCGCCGCCGCCATGACAAAAAGCTTCGCGAACAAATCGCCCCGTTTGATGTGCAGCGCCTCGTGCAGAATCATCATGTAGCGCGTGTCGTTTTCGATTTCGACATCCGGGAATACGATTACCGGCTTGAGCAGACCGAACATGACCGGCGTTGGAATCATGGGGCAGACCCAAAGCCTGACGCGCCTTTTTAATTTAATCCTGCGGCGGATTTCTTCCGTCATGGAAAGCGCCCGCAAGGAAACCTCCGGGCGGCTGTATGTTTTTATCATCCGCAAAAAACGGAAATGCCGCGTAATACAGATAAGAAGCCCGATAAACACACCCGCCGCCCAAAGGGCGAAGATGCCGTAAGTTTTAAGCGCTGAAACCCGGTCAGTACCGCGAGTAGGCGCGAGTGCGTTCGCTTCGCTTGTTTTGATCAACAGTTCCGCCGCTGTCGCAGATTGCGGACCCGCTTGCGCATTCATTCCGGTTTCAAACCATAAACGCGTAAAGTCAACCATCTCCGCTACTTCCCTGACCGCGCGGGGGGCGTCCGCTGTGTCCACGGGGACGGTATACAGCGTGGGGCGGTAGGGTATCAGCAGCCCCGCCGCCACCAGAAGCCACGCGAAATACCGCAGCCCCGGCGAGGTCTTGCCGTGCAGAAATTTCCCGGCGGCGGTGAGCAAAAGTATGGCGGCGGAAAGTAACAGCGAGTTTTCAAGCAGGCGGAAAATGAAATCATTCACTCTTTTTCTCCCTCAGCCATTGCTCCAACTCCAGCAAATCCTGTTCGTTCGGGCTGTCGCCGGCGTAAAGCGCGTTCATCAACCCCGTAAGTGAATTTTGGTGGAACATTTTCATAAAACGCCCGGTTTCCTGGTTCAAATATTCCGCCTGCGCAATCAGCGGGGAATAATACCGTTCCTTCCCGTGTTTTTCCGTGGAAAGGAATTTTTTCTCCGTAAGACGGTTAAGCAATGTATAAACCGTTTGAGGCGTCCAACCCCTCAGCGGCTCCGCCAACTCGGACACCTGCGTCTTGGAAATGGGCGTGGGCTGCGACCAGACAATTTGCATGATGCAAAATTCCGCGTCGGGTAAGTGTAGGTGTGTTTTCATCAAAGCCTCCGTCAAGTTTTATTCCTGTAATAAAGGAAACATTCGTGCTTACCATTCAATAATGACGCGTGTAATTTTAAGACCATTATAATGCCATAAATTACAGTTGTCAATTATCGAGGGAAATTTATGTAAAATAAACCGGCTGCAAACCGCCGGTGTGTTTTCCGGTAAACGGGTCGCAGCCGTGGTCAGCAGTCACGCGCACTTTGTGACAAGAACGCAGAAGTTCCGGCAACACGGCGCGGTCTATTTCTTTCATAAACGATTCCTTTCCGGGTTTATCCCTCCGGTGCGCGACTTCATCGCAGCCGCCTATGTGCAGAAGCACAAAGTCAAACTCCTCCGCGAGTGCCAGGACGGATTTTATTTTGGCACGTAAATCCGTGTTAACGTCGCCGGTGCATTTTCCGGTAGTCGCAAGCGCCATCCCCAACGCCCGCGCAATTCCCTTAACGACGTTCGCACCGCAGACGGCGGCGGAACGCTTCAGCGGCGCGAAGCGAAAACCTGACGGCGCCACGGAAGCCGCCCACGGGATTAAAACCCGCTTGCTTTGCCGGGCGCTTATGTTTAGGCGGGAGAGCGTTTCTTTTAATAGCGGGATATCCGGGTAAGTCAAGCGGCTGAAATGCTTCCCGAACATATCGAAGGGCGTTTCCGTTTGAAAGGTGTGAAGATAAGCGGCGCAGCCGGGGAGTATCAGCAGGCATTTATAACGGTCTATGGGGACGTACCGGGACGCGAGGGTATTTCCGGGCGGTGACGCTAATAAATTTTGAACGTCTTCCGGCGCGTCGCGAAACCCTGCGCATATTCCGTTTTCGTCAAGGGCTGCCCAACTTCCGCGAAAAATCAAATCGTTGGCGCCAACGTCCACCCCCATCCCCAAGGCTTCGACCCAACCGCGTATATGCTTCGGCGGGTCAGCGCCGAGCAGCGACAAAACACAGGGCAGTGTTTCGGGCGTAAACCCGTCCGGTACGGTTTTAATGAAGCCCCGATTGGGAAAGGAGGCGAGGGCGGGATAGTTTTGAACATCGAAATACGGGTCGGTCATTCCGTCGATTACGCATAAAATTTGAGATATTTTCTTCATAACCACCGCAATCTGTCAGCATGGCGGCGCGGCAAGCCGGAGCAGCGCGTTGCAAACCGCGACGGCAACGGTGCTTCCGCCTTTGCGCCCAAGCGCCGTGATAAAGGGTATGCCGGAACGGGTCAGCGCTTCTTTTGCCTCGGTCACATTCACAAAACCGACGGGCACGCCAATCACAAAAGCCGGGGAATATTCCCCGGCGGTTTTAAGCTCGACTATGCGAAGCAGGGCGGTGGGCGCGTTCCCGATTGCGAAAATAAACGGCCCGTTCATGGAAGCCGCTTTGTCCATTGCGGCGCGGGCGCGGGTCATGCCCTGTTGCCGCGCGGCTTCCGCAACGTCCCCGTCGCCGGAAAAACACTCGATTCCGCTGTTTAACGCGTACAGCCGGGTCTTGTCCACGCCCGCTTTAATCATGTTCGTGTCGGATATGATTTTTACGCCGCTTCGCAAAAGGGAAACGGCTTTTTCCACCGCGCCGTGGGAAGCGATTACGGAACCCGCGTAATCGAAGTCGGCGGTGGTGTGTATCACGCGCAGGATAACCGGCTCAAGCGCCGGGTCGAGACCGTAAGGCAACTCGCTTTTAATAATTTCAAAGCTGCGGTTCTCGATATCCTCGGGCTTTAAATATTCCATTACTTAAAATTCAATCCCTTCCCGCGCGGCGATACCCGCGTCATACGGGTGCTTTTGCTTTGTAAATACCGTTACGTAGCCGGCGGCTTTCACAAAATGCTCCGGCGCGTTCCGCCCGGTCAGCACAAGCTCTATGCCCGGCGGTTTGGTTATGAGCAAATCGTCCACCAGGTCTTTGTTTATCGCGCCGATATGGTACGCCGGGCAAATTTCGTCCAACACAAGCAGACAGCGGCCGTATTCCCGGGCAAGCGCAAGCCCTCTTATAAAATTCTCGTTGTTCTCGCGGAATATTTCCGCTTTAATGACTTCACCGGCTGCGGAATAAAACCCGAAGTCACGGGAATTCCGAAACACGGTCACGCCGTTTATACTTTTTAACGCGTGGAGCTCGCCGGTGTCCCTGCCTTTTAAAAATTGCGCAATCACCGCGTTTATCCCGCGCCCCGCGGCGCGTAAAACCAACCCGAGCGCGGCGGTGGTCTTGCCCTTGCCGTCGCCGGTGTAAACGTGAATGAGCCCCGGTATCATAATTCGCGGCAACGCATTATTTCATATATTAATTTCATATCAAGATTTTCCCGTATGGCAGAAGCGAGAAGGTCGTATTGCGCCTCGCGGAATTTTCCCTCACGGGCAGGCTTCGGCTGAACGCCGCCCCTTACAAGGCTGTCTTCCTCCTCAATTTCCACATTCAAATAGGGCAGCACCCCCGCCACGGGTTTCCCGCTCCGCTCCTCGAGCATGGCAATCCCCGGGCGCAGCAGTTCCCTATCCCCGCGAAATTTGTTAATCACCGTGGCTTTGACCCGCGCCCGCTCGTCGTCGTCCAATAATACAAGCGTGCCTATAATCTGCGCGAAAACCCCGCCGCAGTCGATATCCCCCACCAACAGCACCGGCGAGCCCGTCAGCTTGGCAAGCCCCATGTTGACGATATCGTCCTGCTTCAGATTAATTTCCGCGGGGCTGCCCGCTCCTTCGATCACGACGATGTCATGCTCCGCCGCCAACGTTTCAAACGCCCGCGTTATTTCGGGGACCAGTTTTTTCTTATAGTTAAAATATTCCGCCGCCTTCATATGCCCGCGAAGTTCGCCGTTGACATAAACAAGCGAACCCGTGTCGCTTTCGGGCTTTAAAAGTATGGGGTTCATCAACACGCTCGGCATTACCCCCGCCGCCTCCGCCTGCACCGCCTGCGCGCGGCTCATCTCAAGCCCGTCTTCTGTTTTATGGGAAAACCGCGACATGTTCTGGGACTTAAACGGCGCGGCGCGGTACCCGTCCTGCTTAAACACACGGCAAAGCCCGGCGGTGAGGAAACTTTTCCCCACCGACGACATGGTGCCTTGTATCATAATCGTTTTCGCCACGGTTACGCCAGAACCGGAAGCACGCAGACCGCCCCGGGGAGGGGAAACGCGTCTCCGACTTGTGCCCAATTCCCGTTTTCATCCGCTTTAAGCAGGGTAATCGCGTTGGAGTCCTGATTGGCGACTATCATGCATTCGTCATGGACAAGCGCGAAATCCCTCGGGCTCCGCCCGCCGCAGCCGTAGATTCCCTTCCTGTTTAAAAGCCCGTTTCCTTCATCAATATCGTATACGGCAATACTGTCATGACCTCTGTTGGAAGCGAACAGCTTTTTTCCGTCAGCGGAAATTTTAATGGCGGCGCAACTGTTTTCCCCGGCAAACCCTTCGGGAAGGGTGCCGAGTTTTTGTTTTGAAGCAAAGCGCCCGTCCTTATAGTCAAAGGCTTCCACTTCGCTGCTGAGTTCATGCACGGCATAGGCGGTTTTCCCGTCGGGGGAAAAGACGATATGCCGGGGCCCCGAACCTGTCGCCACAGGACATGGCTCAAATAATGAAAATTTCCCCCGCGCGTCGTCGTACTCATACGTGATAATGGCGTCCAGACCTAAATCTACGGCGCACAGGTATTTGCCGCCGGGAGCCATCGCGGTGAAATGGGCGTGAGGGGTCGGGTTTTGCGCGGTCGGCTGATGTTTGAACGCCGCAGACAGCGTAAACCCGTCGGCGTTAAAAACCGAAACCACGCCGTCCCCGTAATTTGCCGCGAAGACATGCTTAGTGGCGGTGTCTACGCTTATGTGGCACGGCGCGCTTCCCCCGGTAAGCGCGGTTTGCGCCAACGTTATCTTGTCAGGGTCGGAGATATTGAAAACCGCCGCCGCGCCGCCGTAAGCGCCTTCGTACTGTTCCGTTTCCAAAACCGCGTACAGCTTTTTTTTATCGGGCGAAAACGCCAGGTAGGAAGGGTTTTTTACAAAATCGCCTGACGCGAGGGCTTTGAAGATTCCTGTTTCCAAATTTACCTCGCATTTATAAATGCCTTCGCTCAAAGTGCCGTCAGTATAGGTGCCGACGTAAAAGGCGGCGGTGTTATTCAACTTTTTTTCCATATTCGTTTCATCCTTTTTGATAAGTTAAATCGCCGTACTCAACATAAGCTTACCGCAGCATAAATTTACTATACACGCCAAACACATGAACGCGTTTGGCGTGATTTACTATAGCATACTCCTTGACAACTGCAAAATTTCACCGCGCCCGCTTGACTAACCTGTTTACGGTAAGCATAATCAAATGAAATTCGATACGCGAATCAAACAAAGGAAAGCCATTTGTGATGTGAGAGGAGTTTTTTATATGGGAACCTTGATAATTTTAAGCGGTCCGTCCGGAGTCGGGAAAGGCCCGATGACTAAGGCGTTGGAATTGCATTGTGAAAGTACCGGTAAGAAAATTACGAAGCATGTTTTATACAACAACCGTGCTATGCGTAAAGGAGAGGCAGATGGCGTTACATACCATTTTGTATCAAAAAAGCAAATGATTAGCATGAGAGATAGCAACGCGAATAGATACCATTTGTTTTATTTGTCTGAGGATAAGGAAAAATGCCAAATGCTCGACAAGGAGAAATTGTCAGAAGAATTAAATAAAAACGATTTGGTACTTCTCGAGATTTTGCCAACGCAGACTGAAACGCCGAAGTCAGTGGCGGTAAGCGGCGGTCATGTTGTTAGAGAGATATTTATTTCCCCGCTTTCGGATGACGAATTTAAAGCTTTAGGTATTTCCGATGGGGAAAGAGACAGCGCCGCCACCGCGGTTATGCTGACTAAACTAATAAACAGAGATACTGAGGATTGGGAGGATCAATTAAAACGGGCAAAAAGGGCTGCGGATGAAATCAAGGAAGCGCGTATGCACAGCAACGGAAAGGAAAAGGTGTTTTTCATCAATCATTTTGGAGAAGATAATCGGTATATGTGGGATTTGCTGCATGACGCGATTGAAAAAGGACAATTTAACCAAGCGGACAACTTAGCGATATTTCAGACATTCAAGCGCTTCATTAATTTAGTTATCCCGGTAAAGGAATATTGAAAATGGGGAGCATTTCTGTAATCAATTTCATATTCTCCCGCCTTGTCTTTACGCAGATACGGTAATAGGTGCCGTCCAACCCCTCGAAATTTTCACAGCGCCTTATCAATATTCCCTTCGCGAGCAGCGGTTCGTACAGCGGTTTTTCAGACTTGAGCAATAAAAAATTCGCTTCGCCCGGGAAAACGGTGACGCCCAACGCCGTCAGGCTTTCGGTAAGGAATGGTCGCTCCGTTTCGACAAGGCGGCGCGTTTCTTCCATAAAAGAACCCGGGCGCGGCTGTGCGGTTTCGGCTAATTCCCCGCGGGCAAGCGCCGCGGTCCCCGCGATCTGCGCCGGGACGGAAACGCTCCAACACTGCCCGGCGTCGGCGGTTTTTTTAAGCAGCGCGCTATCGGACGCAAGCATATAACCGAGGCGCAGGCCGGCGAGCGCGTAGGTTTTGGTCAGCGCTTTAAGCACCACAAGCCCCGGCGTTTGATATAAGTATCGCTTCGCGGAAACACCGGCGCGGGTAAACGATAGGAAGCACTCGTCAACGACGGTCAGTATACGGTTTTCATGGGCGCGATGCAGGATTTTTTCCAGAAGCCCGCCGTTTATCAACCGGCCCGTCGGGTTGTTCGGGTTGCACAGAAACAGCATGTCGGTTTCCGGCGTTAATCGCTCCAACATATTTTCCGCCACCTCGAAATTATTTTCCGGGAATAAAGTATGCCGCGCCACGCTGCACCCCGCCTGTTCCAAC
>JAISWA010000207.1 GCA_031271275.1 Clostridiales bacterium
CCCTGATACAGCACGTCAACCCCAAGCCCGTGGGAAAAAATGCCGTCCTTTTGCCCGCGAGGCGGGCGGTTCATGATACCGGGCTGGGCGTGCTCCATTCCCAACGCGATAGCGGGAAGGCTGTCGGTAATCAAATTGATAAACAGCAGATGCACCGGCTTAAACAGCACAAAGCCCATGATGGTCGCCACAAAGATGGAAATGACTTCGCTTAAATTGGAAGAAAGTAAAAACTGTATCGTCTTTCTGATATTGTCGTAAATCCTGCGGCCTTCCTCCACCGCCGAAACGATGGTGGCGAAGTTGTCGTCGGCAAGCACCATGTCGGCTACGTTCTTGGTAACGTCCGTTCCTGTGATGCCCATGCCCACGCCGATGTCGCCGGATTTAATCGCCGGCGCGTCGTTTACGCCGTCCCCGGTCATGGCGGTAATTTGACCCTTCTGCTTCCACATGTTGACGATACGCACCTTGTGCTCGGGCTGCACCCGGGCGTACACGAAGGTATTCTCGATGCGTTTCTCAAATTCCGCGTCGGAAAGTTCATCCAACTCCCGGCCCGTCATCGCCTGGTCGGGGCTCTTTATCATCCCGAGCTGCATGGCGATTGCCGCCGCCGTGTCTTTGTGGTCGCCGGTGATCATGACGACCTTGATGCCCGAACTTTTGCAGGAATCCACCGCCGCCTGTACTTCCGGGCGCACCGGGTCAATCATCGCCTCAAGCCCGATAATGGTCAGCCCGTTTTCAATCTTGGCAGGCTCGCAGTCGGCGGGAACCGCGTCTAATTTTTTATAGGCGCAGGCAAGCACCCGCAGTGCTTTGTCCGCATACGCGCTGTTTTGCTCAGTGAAAATTTTCATCACTTCCGGCGTCAGCTCAACGGCCTTGCCGTCAACCAACGCGTGGGTGCAGACGCGCAGCACTTCGTCCGGCGCGCCTTTGGTGTACTGTATAAAACCCTCCGGCGTTTTGTGAATGGTGGTCATCATCTTGCGCATACTGTCGAAAGGCGCTTCCGCGACGCGGGGCGTTTCCTCCGCCAGTTTGTTTTTGTCAAAGCCTTCCTTTAGCGCGAAAGCCACCAACGCGTTTTCCGTGGGGTCACCTACGATTTCCCCGTTGGCGGAAAGCTGTGAATCGCAGCATAACGCCATGCCCTTAACCAACAGTTCCTTTTCGCCGTAAAACTCCACCACCGTCATTTTGTTTTGCGTAAGCGTACCCGTTTTGTCGGAGCAGATTACCTGCGCGCAGCCCAATGTTTCCACGGCGGTAAGCCTGCGAATAATCGCGTTGCGCTTCGCCATGTTGGTCACGCCGATGGAAAGCACGATGGTAACGACGGCGGCCAGGCCTTCCGGTATCGCGGCAACCGCGAGGGAAACCGCGAGCATAAAGCTTTCCAATATCCCGTCTACCCCGAAGGAGCCCCCGCTAATTAACCGCACGATAAAAATCAATACGCAGATGCCAAGCACCAAAACGCTCAAAATTTTACTCAGCTGCGAAAGGCGCTTTTGCAGCGGCGTTTCGTTGTCTTTCGCGCTTTGAATCATCCCGGCGATTTTGCCCATCTCGGTCTGCATTCCCGTGGCGGTAATAACGCCCACGCCGCGCCCGTAGGTGGCGCTTGAGCCCATGTACGCCATGTTTTTACGGTCGCCAAGCGGCACTTTGCCGGAAGCGTCCCCCGACAGCGCCTCAATCTGCTTGTTCACCGGAACGGATTCCCCGGTCAGCGCGGCTTCCTCTATGCTGAGGCTCGCGCTTTGGATTAAACGCATGTCGGCGGGTATCGCGTCGCCGGCTTCAATTAACACCACGTCGCCTACCACAAGTTCCGCCGCGGGCACATGGGAAACGGTTCCCCCGCGCTTTACCTTGGCGGTGGCGGCGCTCATTTCCTGCAATGCCTCGATTGCCTTCTCTGCCTTGCTTTCCTGAAACACGCCAAGCACGCTGTTGAGTACGACCACCGCGAGAATAATCCCCGCTTCCGCGTACTCGTTGGGGTTGCCGCCTTCCACCACGGCGATTATGACCGAAACCGCGGCGGCGATAAGCAGAATCATGACCATCGGGTTAAGTAACTGTTCGGCGAAACGCGCGACGAGGCTTTTTTTCTTAGCCTTGGCAAGTTCGTTCCTGCCGTTTTCCGACAAACGCCTCGCGGCTTCCGCAGGCGCCAGTCCTGCCTCGTTTGACTTAAGCTCGCTTAAAGCCGCGTCAACGCCGGAAAGGTAGTATTCCATACACAACACCCTTTTTTATTATTTTATAAAGATATGCTCAATTAATATTTTTACGCCGATGGCGATTAAAATAACCCCGCCCACGAAAGTGGCTTTCGACTTAAATTTCAAGCCGAACACGCGCCCGATCCGCACGCCCAAGACCGAGAGGGCGCAGGTGGTGACTCCGATAAACGAAACCGCCGGAACGATTTGCGCGCCGCGCAGCAAAAACGCGAAAGAGACGCCCACCGCAAGCGCATCGATACTGGTGGCAACAGCCAACGGAAGCATATGCGCGGGCGTAAGCGGCGCTTCCTTTTGAATCGGCTTCTCGCCGCCGGGGCAGTTCCGGTCGGGGCAGGTATCCGCCGCCGGGCATTCCCGGTCGGGGCAGCCTTCCTTCTTTAAGCTGTCGATAATCATCTTTACGCCGAGGAAACTGAGCAGTACCAACGCAATCCAGTGGTCGTAGGCGTAAATTTTTTCCGCGAACAAGGTACCCACCAGATAGCCGATAAGCGGCATCATCGCCTGAAAAACGCCGAAGTACAGCCCCACGATAAATGATTTTTTAAGCGTCGCTTTCTGCATGGTAAGCCCGGTAATGATGGACACGGCAAACGCGTCCATAGACAGCCCCACCGCCAGAATAAACAGATCAAGTAAGCCCATTATACATCTCCTGTCGCCGCTGTGCGGCGCAATATAAAAGACTCATGCGCAGCTTTCATAAAGCTGAATATGAGTCTCGTTATTTAAGGTAAGCCAGACCAGTATCGGCCGGAATGTTGGCTGACCACGCGGCGTACCGCGCTAACTACTCCCTCACGGGCAAAAATACGCGCACAAAATACTACGATTCACGCGGGTTGTCAAGTTTTGCTTTTCTGACAGAATTGGAAAATTAATTTCGCCCGTGATATACTCTCGGCACTTTAAGTGTTGTACATCGTGAGGGGGGTCACGGGAATGGCATACGTTAAAGCGGGCGAACTAATCAGGCTCCTGCGGCTGCAAAAAAAGATTTCGCAGGAAAAGCTCGCCGAAGGCATCATGGACAGAACCAGTTTGTCACGCTTCGAACTGGGCAAGCAAAACATCACTAAAGACAAAATGGACGCGCTGCTTAACAAGCTCGGGTATCTGACGCACCAGTATTTTAACTACACCATCAACGACGACGAGTTTAACGCCTATATCCTGCGCGACCGCCTCGACGAGCTGATTAAGCACAACGAAACGGAAGAAGCCGATAAGCTTATCGCGGAAATGGAAAAAATCCCGGCTTTCGATGAAGGACGGCACCGGCAGTATTTGCTAAGTTGTAAGGCGGGGAATATTATTAATAAGAAGGGGGACCTTGACGCGGCGAAAGCGCTGCTTGACGAGGCAATTAATATCAGTCTTCCGGGGTTTAATGAAAATGCTATTGCAACATATCTGCTTGTAAGCGAAGATATCAATATTATCACAAGCATTGCCACGATATATCACTTTAAGCAGCAAAACAAACAGGCAATATCAATTCTACAGAAATTAGCGAACCGGATAAAAAGCCAGTATATAGATGAGAAAGATAAAGCCTCGTCGTTAGCGCTGATACACTATAACCTTTCCAAGTTTCTCGGCTTGGAAGGAAGGTACTCAGAATCGCTTGAGATATGCGACGAAGCCATTGATATGTGTGTTAAATACAGTGCGTATTATTTTTTACCAGAGCTTGTATATAATAAAGCATACGACCTTTTTCATCTAAACATGAGGGTAGAATGTGAGCATCTTTTAAATCTTACATATTATGGTTGTGTGTTGATGGGTAAGACTGTACAACAAGAATATATCTATAATTCAGCACGTGATAATTTTAGTATGGAGCTTAAAAACATAACCGTTACGCTTAATACCGAACACCAACCGGCAAATCACATAACGGCATGATAGGTACTACCCCATCCCCCGGCACTTCGTCCACGATTTCTTCGGAAGGATTGACCGGGATATTTCCGGGGTTACCCGCCGCCGCGCCTGTAGAAAGCAATAAGGATAATAAAAAGGCGAGAATAGCTTTTAACATGTGAATTCTCCTCTGTATTCAGCTTCCGGATGCTGTTTCAAAACTGTCCCGAATGACCGGTCAATCTGTACGGGACGTTTGCGCTGTTAATCCGACAAGCTGTATGAAAATATTCCAAGCTTCGCGCTTGGCTGACATCGCAATAAATATCACACTTTTCTTATGCTGTCTGCAGCATCTGACGCACACTTATTTTTTTTGTGTGCGCCAGATGCTGCAGACATTTTTTTATTTTTCTGTAGAATGTGCCTGTCAGGAAAAAAATGATGACAGCGCCTGACCCCCATAATCAAGCTGTCATCATTTTTCTGGTTAAAAGTGGCTGAAACGGAACCTTTCTGCTCCGGGAGGTTCTTTCTTGCGGTTTGAAAGTTTATAAGCCGTCAAACATTCCTGTTCCTGTAGTCCGATGGCGTTTCGCCGGTGATCTTTTTAAAGACGCTTGAAAAAACAACGGAAGACGAGAACCCCGTTTTCTCCGCGATTTCATATAGCTTCATGTTTTCGGAGCGGATGAACCGTTTCGCCTGTTCGATGCGGTAAGCGTTGATGTAGGCGGTGATGGGCTGCCCGGTTTCCGCCGAGAATACGCGGCTTAAATAGCTCGCGTTGACATACAGCTTTGACGACAGCCAATCAAGCCCGATATCTTCGCTGTAATGCTGTTGGATTAACAGAAACGCCTTCTTCACCAACCGGTTCTTGTCCTGGTCTTTTTCCGAAATGCAGTAGGGCCGGATTAGTTCGAGCATGGCGGTTTTAAACGTCTCAATGTCTTCTATTAAAAAAAACGCTTGAATATCTTGGGGTTCGCGGGCCTGTGACATTAAAAAAACCGTGACGCAGGATATGCAGGCGTTTTTAAACGACATGGGGTTTACGCAATAACGGCGCTCCATAATTCTTTCCGCCATTTTGTCAAACGCCGACTCTATCCGGGGAATGCTGCGGCTTTTCATTTCCCGGGTCAGTTCTTCGCTGAACAGGTTTAATTCCTTCGCGCAGATTTGTTCGTCAAAAATATAATCGTCAAGGCACAGGATTTCATCCGCCGGGTTCCAGAAGGAAAACGCCCGCAGTTGTTTAAATTTACCGTACCTTTCAATACTGGAGGCGATGCCGGTATAGGGCAGCGTAAAAACAATGCCGCTCCGTATTCCCAACCGGCCCGTAAGGTTCCTGCCCATCTGCTTGGTCATCTCCTGCGTCTTATTGAGGATGCCATGGGTGGACTCCTTGTGGCTGAAACGCAGAAACACTAAAAATTCCCCGGCGTCGCACTCGGTATAAAAAAACCGGTTCCCGTTCAGAAGTTCGTTCAGCATCCTTTCAAAAACCACCGAAAACCGCGCGGCATCGCTGTCCGCGTACCTGTTTACCACCGCGCCGTAATCCCGCAGTTGGATGCGCAGCATCACATAACGGCTCTCGCCGTCGGGAAAGCCCAACGTTTTTTCAAAGTGCGGCGTTATTTCCGTGCCGCCGCGTTCGCCGCCGTTTTTAAGCCAGTAATTTACGGCGTATTGTATCTCTATCATTTCCTTGCGGCGCGCCGCGGTCTCCATTGCGGCGTAACGCTGCTGCTGCCGTATTTCCGCCGAAAGCTCCCCGCGCAGGCGGTCGGCAAGCGCCAAAATCGTTTCCCCCGTGATATCGCTTTTAAGGATATAATCCCTGCATCCGAGACGCAGGGATTTTTGCGCGTAACTTAATTCGTCATGGCTTGTGAGAATCGCCGTTACGCAATCATATTGGTTTTCCTTTATCCACGCGAGCACTTCCAAGCCGGACATAACCGGCATGGTGATATCGAGCATAAGCAGGTGTATTGGCGTCCGCTTCATTATTTCCACCGCCGCCGCTCCGTTGTCCGCTTCCATATACCGGTAGCCGTTGCCCTCCCAGTCTACCAGCGTGCGCAAATAATTCCGCAGTTGCAGTTCGTCGTCCACCAACAGTATTGTCATTTCACGCCCATTCCGTTTCCGCCTTTTATTTTGGGAATCACCGCGGTCACCCTTGTATATTTCCCCGGCTCGCTTTCAATGCGCAGGTCGTAATCCGCGCCAAACAAAGCCCGTATACGTTGGCGCACGTTTCCAATCCCGATGCTTGCAAACATGTTCTTTCCTTTTTCCGCGCCCTCCTGGTAAAGGTTCTCTATTTGTCGCTCACCCATGCCGTCCCCGTTGTCTTCCACCACGGCGCGTATCCGGTCTTCCTCCAGGGAAGCCTTGATCAAAATAACTTTACGGCGGTCCGCGCCGCGGGCAAAGGCGTGGATAAA
>JAISWA010000218.1 GCA_031271275.1 Clostridiales bacterium
ACCCCCATAATAATTTTCCCCAGGGGCGTCACGGGGGAGGAACTGTAGTCCGTCGCCATAAAAAACGCGCCGAGCATCAAGCCCCCCGCCAGTATGTGGTACAGGGGGTACCCGCCGAAGAAACCGTTTGGCTGAAACACGGCGGTAAATAAAAACACCGTGGCGATAAACGTAACCGGCACATGCCAGGTAATCACCTTGATAAAAATGAGGAACAACCCGCCGAGAATCAGCGCAACCGCGCAAGTCTCTCCGATGGTGCCGGACATGTTGCCCAAAAGCGCGTTGATATGATCCGGCGCGGCGGGAATAAAATCACCGGATTTCAGCAGTTGCAGCGGCGTCGCGCTTGCGACGGCGTCCACGCCGATAAAATTCCGCACGGGTTCGGTAAAAGACGAAGTCATTTGCGGGGTGTACGCGGCGACCAAAAACGCGCGGCCTGCCAACGCGGGGTTTAAAAAGTTCTGCCCCAACCCGCCGAAAAGCTGCTTTGTAATCACAATCGCGACAAACGCGCCCACGATGGGCATCCAGAACGGCGACGATACCGGAAGGTTGAACGCGAGCAGCAAGCCGGTGACCGCCGCGCTGAAATCGGAAACGGTGATTTCCTGCCCGGTGAGTTTTTGATACAGCGCCTCAAACGCGACGCAGGACGCGACGCTCAACGCCATTACCAACAGCGCCCGGACGCCGAAAAAAAACACACCCGTCACCGCGGCGGGCGCAAGCGCGAGCAATACGGCTTTCATGGTATTGGGAACCGTGGATGCCGACCGGATATGCGGGGTAGACGTGACGACCGTTTTGGGGGATTCCATACCGTACCTCTATTCTGAATAAACTATTGCGTGTTATCGTTTGCTGAGTTCCTCGCGGCGCATGGCGCGTATAGACTGCGCCAGGTGCCTTTTCGCGGGGCAGACATACGAGCAGCTTCCGCATTCGATGCAGTCGAGCCCGTTCTGCTTCCTGAACAAGTCCCGCTCGCCGTGGACGGCAAACCGGTTTAAGTCCAAGGGCATTAACCCCGAAGGGCAATGGTCCACGCACCGCCCGCAGCGTATGCACCCGCGCTCCGGCGGAAGCTTGGCTTCTTCTTCCGTTAAAAGCAGCACCGCCGACGAGGTCTTGATAACGGGAACGTCGAGGGTGAACATGGAAACGCCCATCATCGGCCCGCCGGAAATCATTTTATAGGGCTGTTCCGTCATTCCGCCAATGGCGTCGATAAAATCCGCGTAGCGCATTCCGAGCATCACTTTATAGTTCCCCGGGTTCTTCGCGCAGCCGCCGGCGACGGTCACTACCTTGCGCATAAGGGGCCGCCCGCGGAAAATTGCCCGGTGTATGGCGATGACGGTGTCCACATTTTGCACGATACAGCCGATGTCGGCGGGCAGCCCGCCGGAAGGCACTTCCCTTCCCGTGCAGGCTTTAATAAGCTGCTTCTCCGCCCCTTGGGGGTACTTGGGCTGCAGCGGGATGACGGCTATATTTTCGTCCTGATTCTTTTCCCGTAATTTCTCTATGGCGTCGGCTTTGTTGGTCTCGACCCCGATCATCCCCCGCGCGCCGGGGAATAAATGCAGAAGCACCCGAAGCCCCAACAGGATTCTGTCGGTTTCCTCCAACAGCACGCGGTGGTCTGTGGTCAGGTAGGGCTCGCATTCCGCCGCGTTTACGATGACGGTGTCAATTTTTTTATCCGGCGGGGGGCTGAGCTTCACATGGGTGGGGAAACCCGCGCCGCCAAGCCCGACGATACCGGCTTCCCGTATGGTTTTAATCAGCGCTTCCCGCGAAACGGTTTTATAGTCCACGGGCTTGTTTAAATCGGGATGTTCGCGCTTTTCCCCGTCGTTTTCGACGAACACGGCGTTGGAGGTAATGCCCGTTGGCGTAACCGCCGGGCGGATATCCGTGACTACCCCCGATACCGTGGCGTACACCGGCGACGAAACAAACGCGGCGGAATCCCCGATTTTTTGCCCCCAGAAAACGCGGTCGCCCTTCGCTACGGCGGGTTCGCAGGGAGCGCCGATGTGCTGCGACATGGGATAAATAAAAATATCGCCCTTCCTCGGTTCGACAACCCGGATAGGCTTATCCGACGTCTCTTTGGATTGGGGCGGGTGTATACCTTTTTTAAAAGTTACCGTGGGCATCCTTATTCCTCTCCGGGTTTATATAGACGGTGAAGATTAAATTAATCACCGTCTATATGGAATTGTTCGTCTCCGCGACGCTGACAAAAAGCGCAACCAAATCACGGTTGTTTGAATCGAGAGAATCGTAGGTGTCTAAAAAATATTTTTTGTACGTGTTTAAATCATAGGGGTACGGCAGGTGGGAAAGGAAATGCTGGCGCAGGAAGCGCTTGCGTTCCCCCGAAAGCCCTCTCGTACAGTGCTCCATAAACGATATGAGCATCTCGTTATAATCGGCGATACCGTCCACTTCACCCACGCGTTTAAAATTATTGGACGTAAAATAATCTATCCCGGTTTCATAAAACAGTTCGTGCATTTCAAACCAGTCGTCGAACAGCCGCTTTGCATCCTCCGGCAATTCTTCCGGGGGCGCGACTTCGTCGAAGGGATTGTCCAACGGGCCGTAGAAAACCTCGTCAAGGGCGACGCGAATCTTATCGTTGAGTTTCGCCTCAAATTCCCCGTTATCGCCGTCCCCGTCAACGCATACGGCGTATTCGCTCCTAAGCGCCGTTATTTCGCCCATATCCAAGTCTTTGCCGTATTCCTCCCCGTATTTTACAATAATGAACGCGGCGACCACGGCGTCGAACAGTATACTTATATGCCCCTGCAGCAGAATCAATTCCGTCAAAACGTCGTTTGCGCTTTGCAGCTCCGCCTCAGCCGCCTGCATATCCTGCCGCCAGTCGTCTTTTTCCCAAATTGCGTCCAAAGTTTCTTTCATGCCGGTGAAAATATTCTGTTCCTTTAAGAAATCCATGGGGCAGAATAAACGCCCGAGGTCTTCCACCGTCTCGTAATCCATCTCGTGGTCCAACGCGCCGAGCGCGTCGCGCACATAGTCGTAATACTTTGACGAAGCCATCCTGAGGGGGATGTTGGAGATAAAATCGCTGATGAGGTTCATATCGATATTAAAAGAATTGGGGTTTTTCTCGTCTTTTACCGTGAGCGTTTTAATATGTCGGAGGAAAACTTCCTCGCCGTCAAGGCTGTTATCGCCCGACTGAGACGCGGCGGCCTGCGCGGCGATGATATGCTGCAGGGTAAAATCCTTCACGATGGATTGATACAGGCGTATGGCGATAAGGGATTTGAGCGCTTCAATTAATTCCGCCCTGCAATTGACCAACGCGTCAATGCCGCCGGCTCCGGTGTCCGCCACTTCGCGGGCAATTTGGAAGGCTTTTTTCAGGGGCGTGGTAAATATTGGAGAGCTTTGGGGTATCGTTTTGAGTTCGAGGCAGGTTTGCATAAGTATCAGGTACGAGGCGCGAAGTTTTATGTCAAAGTCTTTTTTGATTCCATCCAACTGGGACGTGTCATTAATCATAAGAACAACAGCTCCTTTCAGGACACGAGAAATATATCACACATTTCACATAAATCAACCGATTTGCAAAATATTTTCTGCCATACTACAATAAAAAGGGATAATTTCGTTCGGCAGGTGGTTTTATGGCGCTTAACGCTATGCTGGTGGATTCCGATTCAGAAAATATCAGAAATTTCCGCGCCCACATACGCGGCGCTTTCCCCGACATCCGCGTTGCGGGAAGCTTCAGCGACCAGTCAAAAGACATCCTCCCCTACATCCGCGAGTGCGGCGCGCAGCTTATTATCGCGGACATCCGCTTCTTCGGCGGCGTCCGGTTCATGCGTTTTAAGGAAATACACGACGAATACCCCGAAATACGTTTCATCGTCTACGGCACGTTTAACGATTCCGATTACATGAAACGCGCCCGGGAGTTCGGCGTGCTGGATTTTATTTACCGGCCCGTGAAGCCCGCCGAGCTTAACCGCTGCCTGGCGCAAGCGCTTGAGCATTTTAAAAAAGTGGACGCGGTGCGCGAGCAAAAAAAAATCCTGACGCAAAATTATCAGGAACGCATATACCAGTATGAGGAACTTTTTCTGCGCACGCTGCTCGACGGCCACCTCACCCGGGAAAACGAAATCCGCGACGGCTTCTCCTATTTTAATATTCCCTTCGACAAAGGCTTCTCGGTTATTTTAATCCGCACCGACCATTTCGGGCAAATCACCCTCGCCCTTTCCGAAATGGAAAAGCACATGCTCGTTTTTAAAATGTTCCGCATCGTACAGGAAGAACTGCTTTCCCAAAAAGCGCAGGCGTTCATACGCGGGTTTAACGAAATCGCGGTCATACTGGGCGGTTATCATTCCGTAGAGGAAAAAGTGCTGCTCTGCGATACCGTCAAGCAAAAAATCCGCGAACAGGCGGACACCCGCGTAACCCTCGGCATCGGAAGGACCTATGACAACCCCGCCGACATCGCCGTGAGCTGCCGGGAAGCGGACGCGGCGTTCCGCTACCGCACGCGTATGGGGTACAACGCGGTAATACCCATCGAGTTCGTGGAACCGGGAAACGAAATTTCCTACCGTTACCCCGCCGTCCGCGAGGACAGGCTGGTCCATACCGCCGTCGCGGGGGATTATAACTACAGCCGCAACATCCTGAACGAACTGGTGAAGGCGCTTTCCCAAAGCGGGCCGCTGCCGGAGGGGCTTGTGGTCAAATGGGTCATGACCATCGTGTTCCGTATCAGCCGCTACCTGAGCGAGCAGAATTTACCCATCGCCAAGGAAGTGGCGAAGTATTTCCCCACGGCGGAAATATTGGCGCTTAATACATTGGAAGACGGCAGCCGCTTTCTGGAGGGTTGCCTCAAACGGTTCTGCGAATTTATCGACAAGCAGGCGGAGACCGCCGCCGGGCGCCTGCACGACGCGGCGAAGGAATATGTCCGCGCCCATTATTTTGAGAATTTTTCCATTGCGAAAATCGCCGTCATGCTCAATACCACCCCGGAAAATTTGAACAAGGTTTTTATGGAGCGGGAGCGCATGATGCTTTTCGATTTCGTCATGTGGGCGCGGGTGTATGAAGCGCAAAACATGCTGAAAGACACGGATTTGGACGAGGAAGCCATCGCGGTGAAGGTGGGCTTTGACGACGTGAAATATTTCCGCTCGATTTTTAAAAAATACCAAGGGGACATGCCCGCCGATTACCGGGCGCGGTCGTAAACAGACGGAGGAAGTTATGAAATACCAAGGCGTTATTTTTGATTTGGACGGCGTAATCTGCCATACGGACAAATTCCATTATCAGGCGTGGAAAGCCCTCGCCGACCGGATGGGCATTTATTTTGACGGGGAAATCAACAACCGGCTGCGCGGAGTCAGCCGCATGGAGAGCCTTGAAATAATACTGGAACGTTACGGCGGCACGCTTACCGAAGATGAAAAAATAAAAATCGCGGACGAAAAGAACGAACGGTACAAGTCGCTGCTTGCGCAAATGGACGAAAGCGACGTTTCGGAAACGGTGTCAAGCACGCTTAATAAACTGCGGGAAGCCGGACTAAAACTCGCGATAGGCTCCTCGAGCAAGAACACGCGCCTGATTTTAAACCGTATCGGCCTCGGGGGGTTCTTCGACGCCATAAGCGACGGGAACAATATCGCGTTTTCCAAACCCCACCCGCAGGTCTTTACGTTGGCGGCGGAATATTTAAACCTCGCCCCCGCCGAGTGCCTGGTGGTGGAGGACGCCCGCGCGGGCATCGAGGCGGCGGTCGCCGGAGGGTTTGACAGCGCGGCGGTAGGCGACGCGGCGAATGACGAACGCGCCACGTACCGGCTGAAAAGTTTCAGCGAACTGATTGATGTGATTTCTACTAATCTTCTTTTTTAATGCAAGAAAGCGGCTCCGCCGCTTGTTTTCCGCAATTCGTCATAGGAAACTGCACCTTGCGCGTTCCGTTGGCTTCAAAACGGAACGCTATAATCCAGCAGTTTCCTATGACAGGTACAAAGCGGCTCCGCCGCTTGTTTTCC
>JAISWA010000230.1 GCA_031271275.1 Clostridiales bacterium
CAACTTCCAGCGCGGAAAGGTAAGCCTCATAAAGGCGACGGTCGTTTTTTTGATTGGAAAGGTTAAAGGAACAGTACGCGCAGCGGGTGGGGCAGAAGGGCACGCTGATATACAGCCCGAGGGGAAGGTTTGGCGCGGTTCCGGGCTTGGCGAAAATCCTGCCGGTGAGTTTTATTTCCGCCTTCGCGACCTCAAGGGCGAGTTCGGCTTTATCCCGGCGGCAATGGATTTCGTCCGTCAAAATAGCGGTAATTTCGCGTTCGCTCAACCCCTCCGCCAACCATGCGCGTATCAGCTTGGAAGGGCGTATTCCCGTGAGCGCGCCCCAAGGCGCGCAAATACCGGCAACCGCCGTCCGCAGCGCCTCAAAAAGGGAAAGCATGAGCAGCCGTTTTTCGGAAAAGTACGGCTTCGAAGGCTGAAAGGGAATAAATGCCCGCGCGACGCGGACACCGTCGCGGAAAACCTCGCCGGAACAGCCGTCGCCTTCCAACCTGCTTTGCACCGTATAGCCCTCGTGGGAAAAAGCTTCGAATGAAAATTTCGTGTTGGGGAAGAAAATCTGCGCAATGGTTTGAACTTCGTTTACGTGACGGTGACCGAAAAGCAGGCAGTGGATTTTATTCATGAAGTGATACGCTCGATTTCATGCGCCCCGGGCAGCTTTAAAATGTCCGCGCAAAGTTTTTCAAATTGGTTGCGGCTTGAAACCTCCACGCCGATATAGACGACGGGGCTTTCCTGATTCATGTGCGCGTCGAGGGAATTGACCTTCACCCTGACGTCGCGCAGTATGCGGGAAATTTCGAAAACCATTCCGTCCCGGTCTTCGCACAGCACGCGAAGATACGCGTGGTACAAGACGCTGTCCTGCGTTTTGTCGGGAAGCTGCCAGTCCGCTTCGATTAAGCGCTGCCGGTCGATTTGCTCCAAATTAATCACGTTGGGGCAATCGCTCCGGTGTATGGACACCCCGCGCCCCCGGGTGATAAACCCCACAATCTCGTCGCCGGGCAGGGGGCTGCAGCATTTAGAGAACCGCACGTTGGAATCGCCCACGCCCTTCACCACGATGCCGCTTTTTTTCTTCCGGTTGTCGGCGGCAACGCTTTCCTGTATCAGGTCTTGAATGATTGCCTCGTCGCCGGTTGCCGGAAGCGTTTTCTGGTATTCGTTAAAGAGCCGGCTTACTACCTGCCCCTCGCGTATGCCGCCGTACCCCACCGCCGCGCACAGCGTGTCGAAATCCTGACAGTTGAAGCGGTTGAGGATGATTTCCTCGCGGCCGTCGGCCAGCAGGTCGGTCAGCGAAACGTTTTTCTTTTTGGCCTCGGCTTCGAGCAGTTCCTTCCCGTGCAGCACGTTGTCGGAACGGGTTTCGCGCTTAATCCACTGGTTTATTTTACTGCGCGCCTGTGAAGTTTTTACCAGGTTGAGCCAATCCTTGCCCGGGCCCCGGGAATTCTGGCTGGTTAAAATTTCGACGCGGTCGCCGGTTTTCAGGGCGTAATCGAAGGTGACAATGCGCCCGTTGACCCGCGCCCCCACCATTTTATTGCCCACGGCGCTGTGTATGGCGTAGGCGAAGTCGATGGGCGTCGCGCCGTTGGTAAGGCTGATGACTTCCCCCTTGGGCGTGAAGCAGTAGACGTGGCTTTTAAAAATATTCAGGTCGCTTTTGAGCGCGTCCACGAAATCGTTGCCTTCCAAATCGCGCTGCCAGTCGAGCACCTGCCGCAGCCATGAGAGCTTCGCTTCCTCGCTGTCCGCGTCGGTATGCCCGCCGACGCCTTCCTTATACCGCCAGTGCGCGGCGATACCGTATTCGGCGACGCGGTGCATTTCAAAAGTGCGTATCTGTACCTCGAAGGGTTCGCCGTCCGGGCCGATGAGCGTGGTATGCAAACTCTGGTAGCGGTTGGACTTCGGGAAACCGATGTAATCTTTAAAGCGCCCGGGAATCGGCTTGTACATTTCATGCAGAATCGCAAGCACCATGTAACAGTCGTGGGGTTCGTCCACAATTACGCGAATGGCGAACAAATCGTAAATCTCGTCGAGGGTTTTTTCCTTCGACACCATCTTTTTATAAATGCTGAAAAAATGTTTCGGGCGGCCCTCCACGGTGGATTTGATGCCCGAATCGTCCATCTTTTTCTTAACGAGCCGCACAAGGCTGTTGATATACGCTTCCCTTTCAGACTGTTTGAACTGTATTTTTATCTTTAACTCGTCGTAAGCTTCCCGGTCCAAATATTTGAAGCTCAAATCCTCCAACTCGTACCTTATTTTGGAAATGCCGAGGCGGTGCGCCAAAGGCGCGTAAATGTCCAAGGTCTCCTGCGCGACCTTGTGCTGCTTGTCGTCGGGCCGGTATTTCAGCGTGCGCATATTGTGCAGCCTGTCGGCAATTTTGATTAAGATGACCCGGATGTCCGCCGCCATGGCGAGGAACATTTTGCGGTAGTTTTCCGCCTGCTCGTCCTCTTTGGAAGTGTAGGTCATTTTATCGAGCTTCGTGACCCCGTCCACCAACAGCGCGATTTCGCCGCCGAACTGGCTGACCATATCTTCCTGGGTGTAGCGCGTGTCCTCCACCACGTCGTGCAGTATTCCCGCGGCGATGGATTCCAAATCGAGCTCCAGTTCCGACAGTATAATCGCCACCGAAAGGGGGTGTACGATGTACGGCTCGCCGGAGGCGCGAAGCTGTTCCTCGTGGGCGTCCAACGCGAAGCGGTACGCCTTTTCCACCTGGGAAAGGCGCGTGGAGGGGTGGTAGCGTTTTATTTTTTTTAAAAGCCCGGTATAAAGCTCGTCAACTTTTCGTAAATTTTCTTCCGTCACGCGTTCCACCTTCCCTCCCGCATACAGCGCCGATGATTTTTTGTATTATAGTAATCCGCGTAATGGAATGCAAATAAGCTTACGGAAGCGCAACGCCCCCGATGTCGAACACATACCGGTAGCCGAGGTACCGCAGCACGTCTTTCGCCGACCGGCTGTGCTTGCCGCTCTGGCAGTAAAGGAATATGGGCGTGTTTAAATCCAGAATGAAACCCTGCACGGTGGAAATTTCCGTAAAGGGAATATTGACGCTTCCTGCCAAATGCCCCTGCGCGTATTCTTCCGGCAGGCGCAGGTCGATTATTTTTTTATGGCCGTATGAATTAAGTAAACTAATGATTTGTTCGTATGTCCTGTTATTTTTCAATTCCATCACCTGCTTGAGATTTTCAATAACACTAATCTTCGTTATTTCAGCGGAAGATTAGTATAAGTCTGTCCTACGACATAGTATGAACAAGCCCGCCCGCAGGTGAATCGCGTTTCAAACCCGGGCAAAAATTAAAAAACGCGCCTTAAAAACCTACGTGCCGGTAGGTTTTGAAGGCGCGAAAAAGATTGCAAAATCAAGGAATTTTCTTTTGGGAAGGGAAAAAGACCGCTGTTTTTTATGTCATAGGAAACTGCTTGATTATAGCGTTCCGTTTTGAAGCCAACGGAACGCGCAAGGTGCAGTTTCCTATGACGAATTGCGGAAAACAAGCGGCGGAGCC
>JAISWA010000237.1 GCA_031271275.1 Clostridiales bacterium
GTGAAACCGAGTATCACGTCGTTGTTGCTTTCGCCGATGGTGGCGGCGCTGTTGCACGCGAGCAGATACGGGTCTTCGGTTAGTTCGGGGTTTACGGCGATGTTAAGGCAGTTGAGGGCGCCGTAATCGACACCGTCATAGTCCGCGGTTATATTGGCGTCAATGGTCGTATTGGGAAAGTCGATCACTATTAAATCGCCGCTCATGGGGTCTTTTAACTGGTCTGTCGCTCCGCTCATCGCGGTAATTAAAAGCCGCCCGCTAGGGGTTCCCGTATCAATGGCATATTTGTCGTACCCGGTCATATGCCCGGTAACATCGGGTATCTCGTTGCCCTTTGCGTCGCGGCCCTCGTTGATGGCGCGGGCGAACACCCGGCACAGCGAGTTAAGCTTATTCAAATAAAACGGAACGCCCTTATAGGTGGTCGTTTGCTCGGCAGGGGCGCCGTCCGGCATGGTCATGTCGCCGTTGTTTCCGTCGCGGACGTCAATTATCCCTTTAAGCGTTCCCTGAAGCGTGGGGCTGTATATATCAAACTCCGTGCCGGTGCCGTCAATGTATAGGTCATAAAGGTTGGGAACGTCCATAATATTCTTTTTTGTGCCGGTTGGGTATTCCTTTCCGTCTATCGTAATGGTGCCTCGCTGATCGTCGCGGGGCACGCATACCAACGATTGGTTGTCGAAATGGTTGACAAAATCATAGCCGTTAATCTGCAATGTAAAGCGTTTGTCGTAGGGCAAATCTTCGCGGCTGTAATCCCGTTCCTCGACGGAGACGTTCACGTATTCGGAAAGCTCATCCACCAGACGCGCGCGTTGGTCTCGCAGGTCGTTGGCGTTTGAACCGTCTATTTCGTATTGGTATATCTGCCGGTTAAGGCTCGTAATTTGAGCGCCGAGGCTGTTAATACGCTCTACTACGCCCTCCACTTCCTGATTAAGGTCGATTTGCTGCTTTTGCAGCGCTTCCGCGTTGGTACGAATCATTTCCGCCAACGTATCGGCTGCCATGATTACGTTGGTGCGGTAGGTCGCGTCGGGCGTGTTGGTGGTCAAATCCTGCAACCGGCTGAAAAAGTCGGTGAACGCGGTGCGGATGCCCGTGTCGCCCAAGTCGTTGAACACCGTTTCCATCATCGCGAGATGGTCGTTCTTGGTGGTATATTCGCCCAATATGGCTTTTTGCGACCAATATTTGCGGTCGAGGTATATATCGCGGATTTGCCGCACGCCGTACACTTCGGAACCGGTGCCGTACATGCCCTTGCCGTTGTTTAGCGTGAGCGGGCGGGACGCTTTTTGTATGGACACCTGCCGCGAATACCCCGGCATAGCGGCGTTGGCAATGTTATGCCCGACGATATTAAGGTTGGCGCGGGCGGTGAAAAGGCCGGACATTGCCACCTGATACTCAAAAAATGATGATTTCATTCAGAATGCTCCTTTTATAAACCGACTCTGCCCGTTCCGTTGATAACCCTGTCAATCATAGAGTCGATTACGTTCAGAATGCGCGCGGAAGATTGGTACGCGTACTGGTACTTCATCATATTGGTAAGTTCCTCGTCCATGGAAACGCCCATAATCGAGTTGCGCTTGTTGTCTGCCTCGTTGACCTGCAGGGTCTGTGAATCCACATATTTGATGGCTTCTTCCGTTTCAAGCCCGAGCCCGATGACAAATTTGCGGTAGGCTTCCTGTATGCCGTAATTTATTCCGTTAATCTCTACCGCGAACTCCGTATCGTTCGGGTCGGTCCACCTTTTAAGCAAATCGAGCAGCAGGGTGTTATCCTCCCGGTCGCCCGAGGCGGAGAACGCCATTAAGTTATAGCCGCCCTCGGTATCGAGCAGCAGTGGGTTGAGCTTTAGATTTCCGATGCTGTATTGGGAATAATAATCACCGGGTACCTCGGGGTTGTAGCTCAGCGCGCCTGCGGCGGGCGGGTTATCCGGGTCGGCAATAGGCGGCGTCCACCGGTCTTGATAAACCCGTGTGAAAATCTCCGTATACGACCGGTTGCCGTTAAGATCATAGGGGGCGTCGGGGTTCCCTTCACCGTAAGCGGCGGCATTCGGGTCTTTGATATAGGGCGCGAAGGTATCGTTGATGGAAGTTACGATTTTATTGACGATGGCGTCAAGCTGCATCATGGTGCGGGGTATCATGGCGTATTTGATACTCCAGTCCTGAAGATTGTAGTTATACATCGCCGCGTTGTAGGCGTCTTGGTAAGCGTCAAGTTGTTCGGCGGTGGGCGTCGCCGGAGGGGGATAGCCTATGTCTCCGTAAATCGTTTGCATTTGTTTGAGCTCGTTATCGTATTCTCTTTGCTCCAATACCGTAGCGCCACCGGGAAGCGTTGGCGGGTCATTATATGCTCGCGGCTTCCACACCCCGTCTATCCCCGGATAAAACGCGGGCGACGCGCCCCTTGCGAGCATAAGCGCTTTAAGCGAGCCGTTGTCGTTGGTATTGTTGGCGTTAAAATTTTCATAATAGCTGAACAGCGACTCAAATTCATCCGGGGGCGTGTCCGCGGGCAGAATGTCTTTCTCGTTGGTAAACACCGGCTCCACAAAGCTGTAGCCCGGGGTGCACTGCCGCAGCCCGAGCTTGTTTATACTGCCCTGCACCAAAAGCTGATGCCCTTCGGCGGTGATGTTGACCGCGCCGTTTACGTCCTCCTGAATGTCGCAGTGAAGGTGGCCGCTTAAAGTGTCGAGGCAAAGGTTGCGCTCGTCGCGGTAGTCGTTGGCGTTGTCGCCGCTGATTTCGGCGCTGACAATCATTTTGTTGAGCTCGTCTATTCTTTCAATCAGCCCGTTAATTTCCTTGACGGAATCCCGAATCTGCTCGTCGAGGCGGTGCTGGTAGTCGAACATCCCCTTATAGACTTCGTTGGACTTGGTGACAAACGAAGTACAGGTCGCCAGAAACACGTCGCGGGTTTCCACGCCGTCGGGGTGCTTGGAAAGCTCCTGCAGGGAGTCCCACATGTCGTTTATGACGGACTGGAAATTGTACGCGCCCTGCAGTTCCCCCAACAGCGACTCCAGTTCCATGCCCACGGTCGCCTTTACGTCATAGAATTTTAATTTCGTGTTCTGCCTGCGGTAAGAGACGTCGAGGAACTGGTTGCGTATTTGCTCTATGGCGTTCCAGTCGGTGCCGAGGCCCCTTTTAAGCGCGCCGCTTGCGCTAACGCCTATGTTTTGGTACATAAAATCTTTTTGGATAATGCGCTGCCGCGAGTACCCGGCTATCTGCGAGTTGGACATGTTGTGGCCGGTGACCGCCAAGCCCACCTGAGCCGCCTTAAGCCCGCTTACCGCGGTTGCGAGTGAAGTAAAACCACCCATCAGTTGTTCCCCCTGCCCGTTTTCTTATTGCGAAGTTCTTCGGAATAGGTCGCGTAATTGACCGGTTCCTTGTCATACGCGGAGCGTAAAATATTCAGCGAGTATTCGATATAATCCAAGGCGTTGTCGATGAGCGAAGCGTTTTGCGCGTTGGCTTCCGAAAGCGCTGTCAGCGTGCTGTGAATGCGCTTCCCCGCTTCGATGAGCTCCGCCTGCTCGTCCTGCCCCTCCATAAGCTCGGTGAGGACTTTCAGCGTCATTTCGGATTCCTTTTTATTTAAAACAAGCGCGATATCTTTCGTCAGTTGAATCCGCTTCTTTTCTAACTTATGGGTCTGGCTGACCACCAAGTTTTCCAGATTGGTGATTTTTTGCAGATTTTCCACGTCGTTGGCGATGATAACGCCTTTCTTCTCACGGGAAAGGCCGAGCAGTTCCCCGTAGCGGTCCGCCTGCCCGTTTAAAACGTCTATCAGTTGGTTAATCATTCCGCCCATGCGTATGCTCCCATAAAAAAACCCTTTCGCGCGCACGAAAGAGTTGCTGACATCCCTGTGTTTGAAATGTACCCCGCCGCCCCTTCCGCATCCTTGCGTAAGGACGGCCACAACAAACGGCCGCAGTCCGCGCGCGTCCGTTTGCTGCTATTCGATTCCCTGTAAAATTTTATCGGCTACGTCAGACGCGCTGACATGGTACGCGCCGGCTTCAATTTTGGCTTTTACCTGATTCACGCGGTCCATGCGGACATCGGGTATATTAACCAGAACTTTACGCACCGTTTGGTAATCCCCCGCCTGATTGGAAAGCGAGAACTCGTCTTTTACGGCGCCGCTCTTGCCGCTGCGCTCGACTTCCTTCGCCCGGGGCGTGTTCTTCGTGTTGTAGACGCTGTACGCGTTGTAGACATTCGCTGCTCTAATGTCCATTCTTCTCAACCCTTTCGACCGTGATTAACTTTTCCGGCTAACTCATTATCGTCAGGGAAATTAATTTATATTATACAAAATTTTTTACGGCTACGGCGAAGGTCGCGCAGCGTATTTCCGCCGCTCCGCCTTCCCGCAGGGTTTTGGCGCACTCGTTAAGGGTGGCGCCCGTGGTAAAAATATCGTCCGCAAGGCAGATTTTTTTATTCTCTATTTCAAAACCCTTTTTGTTCAGCGCGAACGCGCCTTCGATACTTTTGGCGCGGCTGCGCGGGCCGAGCCCGCTCATGGGGGGCGTGTCCTTCACCCGCAGCAGCATTCCGGGGGCGAGCGGTATGCCGCTTCGCCCGGAAATTTCCCGCGCCATG
Source organism: Clostridiales bacterium (assembly GCA_031271275.1). Classification (GTDB taxonomy): domain Bacteria; phylum Bacillota; class Clostridia; order Lachnospirales; family WQUN01; genus JAISWA01. The sequence continues at coordinate 4,665 of JAISWA010000237.1, forward strand.
ACCTCCGCCTGGTTAAAACCCCGCTTCCGCCGCTTTTTGGGGTGCATCGGCACGGGCACAAGGAAATCGAAGCCCTTGAA
>JAISWA010000254.1 GCA_031271275.1 Clostridiales bacterium
ATGTTTGAAAAAATGAAACCCGCAATCGCTCTGTTCGTTATCACTTTGGTCGCCGGCATATCCCTCGGCTTTGTATTTGATATCACCAAGGGGCCGATTGCGGAGCAAAAGGCGTTAAACGAAGCCAACACGGTGGCGGTGCTGATACCCGGCACCACGGGAACGGAATCGCGGGATGTTGCCATGGAAGGTTCCTCCGTCGTCAAGGTGATTACCTGTTTAAGCAACGGCGAAGTAATTGGCTACGCCATTACCGCCGCGCCAAAGGGCTACAGCGGCGCGATAGAATTGATGGTGGGCTTCGATACCGCCGGAATTATACAGGGCGTGGAAATTCTGAGCCAGACCGAAACGCCGGGGCTTGGCGCCAACGCGGAGAAACCCGCCTTCACCAACCAGTTCAAAGGGAAAAGCGGAAAGCTTACCGTCACAAAATCAAAAGCCGAAGCAGGCGCGGGTACCGTTGACGCGATTACTAGCGCCACGATAACTTCCAACGCGGTGACACTGGGCGTAAACGACGCGACGGAATATTTTGAGGAGCATATAAGATGATTTTGGAACGCATACGAAACGGGATTATTGACGAGAACCCCACGTTTATCCAAGTGGTGGGCATGTGTCCCGTACTCGCGGTTACCACCACCGCGTCCAACGCCATAGGGATGGGGCTCGCCACCACCGCCGTGCTCACCTGCTCAAACGTGGTCATTTCCCTGATACGCAAGCTGATTCCCGACGAGGTGCGCATACCCTGTTACGTGGTGGTCATCGCGAGCTTCGTCACCGTGGTGCAGTTTTTACTGGAAGGTTTCCTGCCCGCGCTGAATAATGCGTTGGGGATTTTTATCCCGCTGATTGTGGTCAACTGCATCATCCTCGCCCGCGCGGAAGCTTACGCCAACAAGCACGGCGCGTTGGAATCCTGCTTCGACGGCATAGGCATGGGGCTCGGGTTTACGGCGGCGCTGCTGATTATCGGCTGCGTCCGGGAGCTGCTCGGGGCGGGCGCGCTGTTCGGGCAGACCGTACTGCCGGAAGCGTTCCCCCGCACGGTGGTCATGATTTTGCCGCCGGGGGCGTTTCTGACGCTTGGGTTTTTAATGGCGGGGTTGGGCGTGTTGAAAAATAAAATAAGCAAGGGGAGGGGATGACATGCAGGTCATTTTGATTTTTTTAAGCGCGGTGTTGGTCAACAACTTCGTGATGTCGCGCTTTTTGGGTATCTGCCCCTTCCTCGGCGTTTCAAAGAAAGTGGAAACCGCCTTTGGCATGGGCGTCGCGGTGACCTTCGTCATGGCGCTCGCTTCCGCCGTGACGTTTCTGGTGTACAATTTTATTCTGGTTAAACTGGAAATTACCTACCTCTACAATATCGCGTTTATCTTGATTATCGCGGGTTTGGTGCAGTTGGTGGAAATGTATTTAAAAAAGTCTAGCCCGACCCTGTACCAGGCGCTTGGGATTTATCTTCCGCTGATCACCACCAACTGCGCGGTGCTCGGCGTTACCGTTTTGAATATGGAGAATTACTCCGACAGCTTCCTGACTTCCGTGGTACACGGCGTAGGGGCGGCGGTGGGGTTTACCTTGGCGATTGTGCTGTTCGCGGGTATACGGGAAAGAATGGAGCACAACAACATCCCTGCCGCGTTTAAAGGCTTCCCCATCGCGCTGATTACCGCCGGGCTGATGTCTATCGCGTTTCTCGGGTTTACGGGGTTGATACGTTTATGAGCACGATACTTTTGTCCGTCCTCGCCCTCGGCGGAATGGGGCTGTTGTTCGGCGTAGGGTTAAGCTACGCGGGAATCATGTTTAAGGTGGAGGAGGACCCGCGCCTCGGCGAAATCAAGGACGCGCTGCCCGGCGCGAACTGCGGCGGCTGCGGGTACGCCGGCTGCGCCGCGCTTGCGGAAGCGATACTGGCGGGAACCGCCGCGCCGAACGCCTGCCCGGTGGGCGGGGAAGCCTCCGCGAAAGCAATCGGCGCGATCCTCGGCGTGGAGGTTACGGTACAGGAGCGCCAATGCGCTTTTGTAAAATGCGGCGGCGACCGCAACAAGAGTTCTTTCCGTTACACCTATCAGGGGCTTAACAGTTGCGGCGCGGCAATGCAGCTCGCGGCAGGCGGCGCGAAAAACTGCGCCTACGGCTGCCTTGGCGGCGGAAGCTGCGAAGCCGTGTGCGCGTTCGGCGCTATCAGCATGGTCAATGGAATAGCCCTGGTGGATAATGAAAAATGCACCGCCTGCGGCAAGTGCGTCAAGGAATGCCCGAAAAAAATAATCGAACTCGCGCCCTATAAAAACAAAACCCGCGTGGCGTGCAGTTCCCGCGACAACGGAAAAACCGTGCGCGCCAACTGTACGGTCGGGTGTATCGCCTGTAAGATATGCGAAAAAAACTGCGAGTACGGCGCGGTTCATGTGAACGAGCTGCTTGCGGCGGTGGATTATGAGAAATGTACGCAGTGTAATGTCTGCGCGGAGAAATGCCCGATGAAGTGTATCGTTAAGTAAAATTATAAGATAATATCCCCACGGTTTCACGGTAAATTTTATCAAATTGCGCAACCGGCAGCGGATTTTCCCCGAGCCCGCACTCGATGGTGAATCCGGGCCGGTTGTATTCTTTTATGAACCAGTCCTTGTATCCGGCGTGGGAAGCTTCCGGTTGGGCGTCGCGGCATTCGTAGCCGCTGACCAGCGCGAAGTATTTCGCCGTCTCACGGGCGAAGGGCGGCTCGCGGTCCGCGTAGCGCCAGTAAATTTCCCCGCCCTGGGTATGGAGGGAAACGGTCGCGCCAAGGTTATGGGATTGCGTGAAATTGACCATCGCGACGGTTTCGGGTTCGGATAAGGGATGCGTGCCCACAAATTCCCGGGGGCCGGGGGCAGTATAGCCGCGTTCATATTTTATTCGCCGCGCGGTTTCCCAACCGGCGGGATAATTGGAATTGAGGTCAACGCCGCGTATGTTCGCCTTCCAACCCGTGGGGAAAGGCTCCTTCTCCCGGTAGACGGAAAGCGCGCAGGCGTATTCCCGGCTGCCGGGTTTAACCGCGCCGGTGACCAGATCAACGCCGTCCGGGTTGACCATGGGGATAAACCAACGGGTTGGCGTTTTACCGGCGGTAAGCCCCGAAAGCCCGGCGTAATAGTCGGCGTATTCCTCCGCGAAGCGCATGAGCAGCATGGACGTGATATATTCGTTGGCGTGGTGTGCGGCGTTGTACATGATTTGCGCCGCGCCTTCGCCGACAGACAGCGCGTAGATGGGTTTGCGTAAAACGCTGTGACCGATCGTCTCCACCTGGACGAAGGGGCGGCGTTTTTTTAGTTTTTTAATGCGAGAGATTAAAACGGCGTGGGTCATAAAACCTCCGGAAAAGTATTACGCGGTACGTTGATTACAGTTTAAACAATGTATATACTATGACTGAGGTGATAAATGTGACCGCCACGGTTCAAAAATGGGGCAACAGTCAAGGCATTCGTCTGCCTAAAGTCTTTCTGGAGGGGCTAAACATTCACGAAGGCAACGAAGTGGAAATATTCACGCAAAATGACAGCATTGTCATTAAAAGCGCCGCGCCGCAGTATAAATCAATTCAAGCATTATTCGCCGGTTATGAAGGCGAGTATACTCCGGAAGAAATTGACTGGGGCGAACCCGCAGGAAATGAAGTATGGTAAGGCAAGGGGATATTATTAAAATCAGTTTTAACCCGCAATCCGGGCATGAGCAAGCGGGAAACCGTCCGGCGGTTGTAATAAGCAACGATTTTTTTAACATGAAAACTAAGCTTGCCGTTGTTTGTCCGATTACGAATACAGACAATAATTTTCCTTTGCACATAAGACTCGACAATAGAACGCAAACGACGGGTGTTGTGCTGTGTGAGCATGTTAAGAGCATGGATGTTAACAGCAGAACCTATAAATTTATAGAAAAAGTACCTGACGATATTTTAAAAAGTATTCTAAACACCGTATTTGCGGAAATGGAAGCAAATTAAAAACTATTCCTCCCTCAGTCTTACCGCCTTTGCCGCCCGCCTGCGGAACTCGTCGTCCATCTTTGCGTAATGCTTCCGCGTAGTATTCACATCGGAATGCCCCAGTACGTTCGCCACTAAATAAATATCGCCCGTTTCCCGGTAAAGTTGCGTACCGAAGGTGCTTCTCAGTTTATGCGGCGAGATTTTTTTAAGCGAAGTCACCAACGACGCGTATTTCTTCACCAGATTCTGCACGGCGCGGTCGGTGATGCGCCGGTTTTGGATGGAAAGGAACAGCGCGTTCTCGTGTCCTTTCAGCGGCTTGATTTTTTCGCGCCCGGCAAGGTAATTCTTCAGCGCCGCCTCCACTTCGTCCCCAAAATATAAAATCACTTCGTCGCCGCCCTTCCGCGTGACTTTTACCCCGTTGACCTTAAAATCGATGTGGTTAATATCGATGCCCACGCATTCCGAAACGCGCATTCCCGTGCCGAGCAGCAGCGTAACAATCGCGGCGTCCCGCGCTTTGGTCAGCTCGTGGAAAATCTTCCGCCGCTCGTTCAAGTGCTC
>JAISWA010000255.1 GCA_031271275.1 Clostridiales bacterium
TCCGCCTGTTGGAGGGGATAAGCGGCGACTTGGTAAAAGTAAATGACCGTGACGACATCGCCCGTTGGTGGGAAGTGATCGACCGCACCGCCGGGGAAGCCCTGCCTTCCGGCCGTTGGCGCTATGACAAAGAAACCGGCTGCGTAACCGTTGCGCAAGCAATTCCTTACCATGAATACACGGTAAGTTTTCTGGCGTATCTCATATGGGACCCGGTGCATATGTACAACGCCGTGGTGAACGACTGGAAAGATTTTGAGCGCCAACTTACCTTTGACGTGCGGCAGCCCCTGACGCGGGAATTTTCCATGAAGCGCCTGCGCCGTTTTATAGAGGATAACCCCCATGTGGATGTGGTGCGGTTTACGACTTTCTTCCATCAGTTTACCCTTATTTTTGACGAGCTTCGCCGGGAAAAATATGTGGACTGGTACGGTTATTCCGCTTCGGTCAGTCCTTATATCCTGGAACGGTTTGAAAAAGAAGCGGGATATCCTTTCCGCCCGGAATATATTATTGACGAAGGTTATTACAACAGCCAATACCGGGTTCCCTCAAAAGCGTTCAAGGATTTTATGGCTTTCCAACGCCGGGAAGTAGCCGCGCTGGCAAAAGAAATGGTGGATATCTGCCACGAATACGGCAAGGAAGCGATGATGTTCCTCGGGGACCATTTCATCGGAACGGAGCCCTACATGGAGGAATTCGCTTCTATCGGCATTGACGCGGTGGTGGGCAGCGTGGGCAACGGCAGCACCCTTCGGCTGATAAGCGATATCAAGGGCGCGCGTTATACGGAAGGGCGGTTCCTGCCCTACTTCTTCCCGGACACTTTCCACAGCGGCGGCGACCCGGTAAAAGAGGCGAAGGAGAATTGGCTTTGCGCCCGCCGCGCTATTATGCGAAGCCCCATCGACCGCATAGGCTACGGCGGATATTTAAAACTGGCGTTGGGCTTCCCTGATTTTGTGGAATATGTGGCGCAGGTATGCGAGGAGTTCCGCGCTTTTTACGACCATGTGAAAGGCGCCGCGCCTTATTGCTTCGCTAAAGTCGCGGTGCTTAACTGTTGGGGGAAAATGCGGTCGTGGGGATGCCATATGGTGCATCACGCGTTGTATCAGAAGCAGAACTACAGTTACGCCGGGGTGATCGAAATCCTTTCCGGCGCGCCGGTAGACGTGCGCTTTATCAGCTTTGACGACATACTGGCAGACGAAAGCCTGCTCTATAAATTTGACGTGGTGCTGAGCGTGGGGGGATATGACACCGCCCACACGGGCGGCGAATATTGGAATGACGAGCGGATTGTAACCGCGGCGCGGCGATTTATCGCAAAGGGCGGGGGCTTTATCGGCGTGGGGGAACCCTCGGGCCATCAGCGGCAAGGGCGGACCTTGCAGCTCGCTTCCGCGTTGGGCGTGGAAAAAGAGAAAGGGTTTACGTTGGGCTATGACAAATATAACTGGGAAGAACAGCCCCACTTTATCACGGAGGAAATCGCCGATACGAAAGCGATTGACTTCGGGGAAGGCTGCAAGGGTATTTTCGCCCTGGAAGGCGCGAAAGTGTTAGCCGCGCGGGACAAAGAGGTGCAGCTTGCCGCCAACGCGTATGGAAAGGGCCGCGCGGTGTACATCGGCGGGCTGCCTTACAGCGCGGAAAACGCCCGCCTGCTTCACCGGGCGATACTGTGGAGCGCGGGTAAGGAAGACCTGCTGCTGCGGTGGTTTTCACAGAACCCCCACGCAGACGTTCACGCTTACCCGAAAAACGGCCGGTACGCGGTCTGCAACAATTCCTATGAAAAACAGGAAACCACCGTATACACCGGCGACGGGAAAAGCTTCCCCCTGACGCTTGACGGCGGGGAACTGGTTTGGTTTGAGGCGGGGAACTGAAGGAGCGTATTGGGTGAGCAATTTTTTCGATAAAAAAAAGGTTTTGGTCTGCGGCATGGCGAGAAGCGGGCAGTCCGCGGCGCGGCTGCTGCGCAAGCTTGGGGCCGACGTGACCGCGCAGGATTTGAAGGAAGACGTTGACTGGACCTTCCCGCCGGAGGCGGAAAATATCCATCTGTACCTGGGGAAAAACCCCGACGCGGTGGTAGAGATGTTCGATATGTTGGTCGTAAGCCCGGGGATTCCCTTTAACATGCCGTTTATCGAAAAAGCGCGTTCCTTGAACATTCCCGTGTGGGGGGAGCTTGAACTGGCGTATTCCTGTTGTAAATGCCCCATCGTCGCCATAACCGGAACCAACGGAAAAACCACCGTTACCACGTTGGTGGGGGAAATCCTGCGGAAAAAAAATCCGCAAACCCTTGTGGCGGGCAATATCGGAATACCTTTCACCGACCGGGTGACGGAACTGACGCCGGAATCGCTGGCGGTGCTTGAAGTAAGCAGCTTTCAACTGGAAACCGCCCATAATTTTAAACCGGCGGTGGCGGCGGTGCTGAATTTGACCCCCGACCATCTGAACCGGCACAAAACAATGGAGCATTACCGCGCGTTGAAAGAGCGCGTTTTTATCAACCAACAGCCGGGCGACGCGGCGGTGCTTAACTATGACGACCCCTGTTGCCGTTTGATGAAACCGCCGGGTCGCGCGATTTTTTTCAGCGAAAAGGAACGGCTTGAGGAGGGCGTATTCCTCGACGGGAATTTTATCCGCGCCAGGCTTGACGGGATTGACGAGCGCATAATCGAAATTTCCGAAACCCGGGTGCTGACCGAAAACGCCCTTGCCGCCGCCGCGATAGCGCTGCTTTCCGGCGCGTCCGTCACGGACGTGTCCGAAACGCTGAAAAATTTCAAGGGCGTCGAGCACCGCATAGAATATGTCGGTGAGTACAACGGTGTGGCGTATTACAACGACTCGAAGGCGACCAACGCCGACGCCGCAATCAAAGGGCTTTCCGCCATGCGCCGCCCCGTGGTGCTGATAGGCGGGGGGTATGACAAGCAAGTGACTTTTGACGGGTGGGTCGGGATGTTCAAAGGCAGGGTAAAATTTTTAGTCGTCATGGGCCAGACCGCAGGGCAGATAATTGAAACCTGCCGGGCGTTTTCCTTTGAGGACTTCGACCGCGTCAATTCCCTGCGCGACGCGGTGACGTTGGCGGCGGCTCACGCGAAGCCGGGCGACTGCGTGCTGCTTTCTCCCGCTTGCGCCAGTTGGGACATGTTTGACAATTTCGAGCAGCGCGGGCAGCTTTTTAAACAGTTCGCCCGGGAAATAAACGCGCAATAAAGCGCGCGCCATTAGAAAGGAAGGGTTCGTATGACCTCTGAAGCCGTGGGCAGCCAGCAGCGCCCGCCCCGCGTCAAACCCGCGCAGAGCGTAATCGCGGTCAACTCCATGGATTACACCATATATTTGGTGGTGGTAATACTTACGCTTATCGGCGTCGTGATGGTTTTCTCGGCTAACTACCTTACCGCCGCCACCTCCGCCGCCTCCAACTATGACACCTTTTACCTTCTAAAGCGCAACGCGGTTCTTGCCGTAGGCGGTTTTATCGCCATGAATGTAATCGCGAACATCAATTACAGGATTATACAGCGGCTTTCCATTGTCATTTACATGATAACCATCGGCTTGATGGCGCTTGTCATCGTAATCGGTATTTCAAGCCACGGCGCGACCCGTTGGATTCCCCTTCCGATTCCGGGAATCAACCAGTTCCAGCCTTCCGAACTCGCCAAGCCCGCGTTGGTTTTTATGCTCGCCTTCATACTGCACCGCAACCCGGACTTCCTAAAGGCGTGGCCCGGTTTCCTTTTTTGTGTGGGCGTTGTCGGCGTTATGGCAGGGATGTCCATCGGCGGCAGCTTCAGCTCGGCGATTATTTTGGCGGTGATAGGCATAGGAATGCTTTTTATCGCGAGCAAACATATTTTGCGGTTTATCGTTTTGGGCGGGCTTGGGGCGGGCGCGGTCACCGCGTACCTCGCGCTGCAGGACTTGTTCGGGCTTGAGGACTTCCGGGGCGGGCGCTTCGACGCGTGGCTTGACCCGTGGAAAGACCCGTCAGGCGACGGCTTCCAAATCATTCAATCCTGGTACGCCATCGCCTCCGGCGGGATGTTCGGGCTTGGCATCGGGCAGAGCCGGCAGAAAAGTTTTTTGCCAGAACCCCACAACGATTACATATTCGCGATTATCTGCGAGGAACTGGGGCTTATCGGCGCGGCAATCGTGCTGCTGCTGTTCGGGATTTTAATCTGGCGCGGCATACGCGTGGCGATGAACGCCACGGACACTTTCGGCGCGTTGGCAGCCACCGGAATCACCCTGACCATCGCGAGCCAGGTTTTAATCAACGTGGCCGTCGTAACCAACACGATACCCGCCACGGGCATTACGCTTCCGTTTATCAGCTACGGCGGGACTTCGCTGCTGATAAGCATGGCGATGATGGGCGTGCTGCTTAACATTTCAAGATATTCGAAGGAACAGTGAAGAATGGGCGTTTTGATAAAGAACGGACGGGTAATTGACCCGGCGAACAGTGTGGACAGGCTGTGCGATTTATTCGCGGCGGAAGGAAAAATTCAGGCGGCGGGGGAAAATTTGCCGGCGCGCCCGGATGATCAGGTAATCGACGCGGAGGACTGTTGGGTGGTTCCGGGTTTAATTGATTTGCATACCCATCTGCGCGACCCGTGGAACGCCCCGCCGTATAAGGAAACTATCGCCACCGGAACGTTGGCGGCGGCGGCGGGCGGGTTCACCACGGTGTGCTGTATGCCCAACACTTTGCCCTACGCGGATTCCCCGGAAGTCGTGCGTTACATAACCGAACGCGCCTCGGAAACGGAGCGTGTCCGCGTTTTGCCCGTGGCGGGAATCACCAAGGGGCAGTTGGGCGGCGCCCTTGCGCCGATGACGGAGCTTGCCGCCGCGGGGGCTTGCGCGTTCAGCGAGGACGGGAGGAGCGTCGCGGACGAAAACCTGATGCGGGAAGCGCTGAAACGCGCCGCCGCGCTATGCGTGCCGGTGTTCGCCCACTGCGAGGACGTGGGGATGATTATAAGCGGCGCTTCCGTACACGACGGGATTGCGGCGCGGCGGTTCGGTTTGGCGGGGATTTCTTCCCGGTCGGAATTTTCGGTGGTGCGCAGGGATTGCGCCCTCGCGGCGGAAACCGGCGCGCGGCTGCATATCTGCCATGTGAGCGCGGCGGAGTCGGTGGAAATAATTCGCGAGGCGGTACGAAAACAATCCGCCGGTCGCCGTTCAATCACCGCAGAAGTCTGCCCCCATCATTTCGCGTTCTGCGACGGGGATATATCCGACGACGGGAAGTTTAAGATGAACCCCCCGCTGCGTTCCCGCGCGGACAGGGACGCGCTGTTGGAGGGGTTGCGCGACGGAACCCTCAATATAATCGCCACCGACCACGCGCCCCATTTGGCGGAAGAAAAAAGCCGGGGGCTTTCGGGCTCGGCTTTCGGGGTAGTGGGTCTGGAAACCGCCGTCGGCGCGGGGGTAACTTACCTGGTACGCGCCGGGGTCATGGGCGTTTCCGATTGGGTGGCTGCCATGACCGTAAGCCCCGCCCGTGTGCTCGGAATAGAAGGCGGAACGCTGAGCGAAGGCTCGGCGGCGGATATTACGATTATTAACCCGGACGCGCGGTACAGGGTGGACGCGGGAAAATTTTTTTCACTGGGAAAAAGCACGCCCTTTGACGGGACGGAACTGTGGGGGAAAGTAACGCATACGATATGTAATGGCAAAGTGGTGTATAGATAAGGCGTGTCTTAAAACAAATCCATCTGCTCGTTGACCGCCGGTTCGCTCGGCATCGGCAGCCCGAGGTGTTGGTACCCCAACCGCGTGACCATACGCCCGCGGGGGGTGCGCTGTATAAACCCGAGCTGCAGCAGATACGGCTCCGCCACGTCCTCAAGGGTGCCGGATTCCTCGTCAATACTTGCCGCCAAGGTCTCAAGCCCTACCGGTCCGCCGCCGAATTTTTCAATAATCGCCCGCAAGATTTTTTTGTCCACCGCGTCCAGTCCCATCAAGTCGATTTCCAACCGGTCGAGGGACGCTTTGGCGACTTCCCCGGTAATAACCCCGTCGTACTGCACCTGCGCGAAATCCCGCACGCGCTTGAGCAGCCGGTTTGCCACGCGGGGCGTCCCCCGGGAACGGCGGGCGATTTCCTCCGCCCCGGCTTCGGTAAGTTCCACCGCGAGGACGCTTGCCGAGCGGGTTAGAATTTTTTTAAGGTCGGCGGCGCTGTAGGGTTCCAAATGGTGCACCACGCCGAAGCGGTCGCGCAGCGGCGCGGTCAGCAGCCCGATGCGCGTCGTCGCGCCGATTAGCGTAAACCTGGGCAAATCGAGGCGGATGCTTTTCGCGGCGGGGCCTTTGCCGATGACGATGTCGAGCACAAAATCCTCCATGGCGGGGTAGAGTATTTCCTCTATGGCGCGGTTGAGGCGGTGGATTTCGTCGATGAAAAGGAAGTCGCCCTCGTTCATGTCGTTGAGTATCGCCGCCATGTCGCCGGGGCGCTCAATCGCGGGGCCTGCCGTAACGCGCAGCCGCGCCCCCATTTCGGAAGCGATGATATTGGAAAGCGTCGTCTTTCCAAGCCCCGGCTGCCCGTAAAGCAGCACATGGTCCAACGTTTCGCCCCTGCCTTTCGCCGCCGCGATAAACACCTGCATGTTGTGTTTGACTTTTTCCTGCCCGATATACTCGTCGAAACGCCCGGGCCGCAGCTTTTGCTCAATTTCCTCGTCGTCTTCGCGCCGGAAGTCGCGCTCCGTCACGCCGTTATAATCATTTTCCGCCATAACCGCTCCGTAACTGTTTTATGTAGTATGTAATTTTTTAAGCGAGAGCCGGATGATTTGCTCCGTGCTCATCCCTTCTTCCGCGGTTTCGAGCACCGCCTTGTAGCTTTCCGCGCGGCTGTAACCCAATACCAACAGCGCGTCGAGGGCGTCTTTTTTTTCGCTTGCCACGGAACCGGCATAAATATCCGCCGAAACCGCCGCGCCGCTTTCCGGTGCTTCCTGCGTTTTTATTTTATCCCGCAATTCCAACGCGATGCGCTGCGCGGTCTTTCTGCCGACGCCGGGCGCTTTGCTTAACGCCGCCGCGTCGTCCGCGATAATCGCCATCATTACCTGCGCGGGCGTAAGCGTCGCGAGAATCGCCGTCGCGACCTTCGGCCCGATTCCCGAAACGGAAATCAGCAGCGTAAACAAACGGACTTCCTCCTGCGTGAGGAAACCGTGCAGCGAAACGCCGTCCTCTTTCACATTCATATACGTGAACAGCTTTACTTCCTGCCCCCGGGAAGGAAGCCGGCTTGCGGTCGCCGGGGAAATATGAACGAGATAACCGATGCCGTGTACGTCAACTATCGCGGCTTGGTCGAGCGTTTGCTCGAAAATTCCCTTTATGTACGCAATCATAACGCGCTCCTTAGTATTACGTATGTAGTATAACCTTAACAAATCGGCATAGCAATTGACCAATCGCGTTTGGCGCGCGCAAAAATGAAAGAACTTGACAGCGCTATCCGCCTATATTACAATGACTCCCGCCGCGAAGGCAAAGTGGTATCTGGGTGTGGCGTAGCTTGGTAGCGCGCTAGACTGGGGGTCTAGAGGTCGCAAGTTCAAATCTTGTCACCCAGATATTTTTTATTAAGAGCCTGTCTAATATCTACGTTTGTTGGATTTTGAAGCGAGATTCCCGACAGGCAAGGAAGCGCGAGTGCCGCGTAATCGCTGCATTACGCAAATGAGCGCTGACGAAGTATGGCGGGAATCTCGCAAAAAAGACGACAAACGAAGATGTTAGACAGGCTCTAACACAGGGGCGCATAGCTCAGTTGGGAGAGCGCCTGCCTTACAAGCAGGAAGTCACAGGTTCGAGCCCTGTTGTGCCCATGGTTATA
>JAISWA010000283.1 GCA_031271275.1 Clostridiales bacterium
TTCCCGTCGGAGAGGTGTCGCCGAATATAGCGGTTGGGTCTACCACCGAAATAGGGTGCACCGCTATCGATATTTCTTTGCCGATAATCATGTCGTCATCTGTAACTGCAGTCAAATCATCTGGCAGATAAGTCTGAGCACCATTAGCATCCGCTGGGCCGCTAGGGTCTGGCGGGGGGTCTAAACGGTGCATTAGCGTTCCTTCGTTGTTAAAAACCAAGACGCCGCTATTTGCCATATCAGTCGGAGGTTCATACGCGTCATCCGCTTCATCTTCCTCTGTCATAATATTTATTGCCAATACTTCCGGTTTGGTCGTATCTCCGTTCGGGTAAGCCAATACGCCTACGGGACCGCCGTTGACAGAACCTGTCACGAACGAATATTTCCAATAACTGTTTGGCTGGTTCGCCCCCATGTAGGTAAACTCCACGCCTACCTCAAAAGCCGTACCCACGCTGTCAAAGAACGTCATGGTGCGTTCGACTTTCCCGCTTGGGGGAAGCTCGTTGGGGTTAAGATTTCCTATCATATCAATAACGGAAGTAGACACCGGCGGCATGTACTGTTTTTCTCCCGCCAAGTTAAGCGGCTTTACCGGCGTACTTTCAATTACCCACTGACCGGTAGCCGGGTCTTTTACGGTATCCCAACCCATCAGCGGCATACCGTTGATATGCAGGTTATTTTGCACGTCCACCTTGATATTGCCCGCGCGGGTAAAGTAGGTGCCGCTCTCATCCTGCACGATAAAGAAGCCGCTGCCTTCAATCATGGCGTCGAAAGAGTTGTCGGTGCGTTGGGAAGCGCCCTGCGTCATGATATTGTCGATGGAGCCGACGTTTGCCCCGAGGCCGATTTGCATGGGGTTGGTGCCCGCCCTGCCCGTTTCCTCGCTCGGGCCCGCGCCGCCCTGAAGCCGCTGGTAGAACGCGTCCATGAACGTAACGCGGCTCGATTTATAGCCGACGGTGTTCACGTTGGCGATGTTATTCGCAATAACGTCCATTTTCGTTTGATGCACCCGGAGTCCCGAGACGCCGGAGAATAGTGAGCGCATCATATTGCATTACCTCCTGTTCGCTTTCGCTGTTTTTTCAGGAAGCGGTAAACGGGTCCCGTCAGTCGCTCGGGGACCGCAGCCCTCCCGTGAGGGTCCGGCTATACGATTACCGCTCCGTCGATGTTACTGAAAACATGGTCGCTTCCATGCTGCAACGCCGTAATCACGGTACGGCTTTTGACGTTTACCACCAACGCCACGTCGTCCACCAATACCAGTGAGTCCCGTATACCTTTCTCATACGCCTTGCCGATTCCGTCTTCCACGCGGGAAAGCTGGTCGCCCGACAAATTAATGTTGCGGGCGTTGAGCCGCATATTGGCGTGCTTGGAAAACTGTACGCTCAACACGTCGCCGAAAGAACCCTGAACCGCGGCCGCCTGTTCCTGCCTTTTAACCGGCACGGGCGCGTCGTTAACGCGTATTGGAGCGTTATTTACTAAAAAACCCATATACCTGCCCCTTACTCCTTGATGCTTTCCAAGTATTGAGAATAGGAGACTTCCTTTTCGCCTACGTTCATATAGGTCATGCCGTCTTTAACGGTCACGGAATCCACCGCGCCGCTGACGGAAGAATAATCAACCTGCTGACCGACATACTGCAGCGCTTCCATTACATAGTTGATTTTGTCTATGGGAATATTTTTCCCGCCGATTACTAAATACGCCTTGCCGTCCTTGACGGCGACGTTTTCAATCGCGGCGCCTTCCACCAAAACAGCGTTGCCGTCCGCGTCCTTTGTCGCGTAGTTCACCCGCTTGCCAATCAGCATCGGCTTGTCGGAAACAGTGGCGACTTCGCCCGGGAAGACTTCCTTATTGCCTACGACCAGTACGCTTTGGCTGCCGTTTTGCTTCACATAATCGACTACGCCTTCCACATAACCGGTGACATTGCCTTCCGCATCCATCAACAACGCCTGTATATACTTGCCGATATAGCTGTGGTTGCGCATTTCGTTCAGCTGGTTGGAATCGGACGTGTAATCCCCCACGATTTGCACCGCCGTAAGCGGAACGTCATTGCCGTCCACGAACAGATACGCTTCGCCGTTTTTCATCGTCACCGCCGAAACCGTGCCGCTGACCTCGACATACTCCTCCGTTTTGGGGTCCACGTAGTCCGCGTATACGGTCTTGCCTATCATGGAATACGCCTGCTGCTGCGAGTATGCCTTGTTCAGGTTCTGCATTTGCTCCAACGACGTAAACTGCGCCATCTGCGCTAAGAATTGCTTGTCGTCCATAGGGTTAAGCGGGTCCTGATACTGCATTTGCGCAATCATAAGCTTCAGGAACGCGTCTTTATCCAACTCGCTGCTTGGCGTGCGCGTAATAGCGTTGTCAAAGGGGTCGGAACTCGCGCGGTTCGCTTCGATGGTTGACCATAAATAATCGCTTGCCGTACTTGCCATTTCACTTCACTCCTTCCTTTAAAATATTAAGCGATAACGTCCATTCTACCCGCGAGCATGTCCGGCTGCGCGGTAACGCCCGCTTCCTCCGCGAAATCCTCCGCCGCCTGTACCCGGTCAACGATACGCTGCCTCCGCGCGTTAGCGTTTTGCTGCGCCCGCAGGAACTGGTTCATCCGGTCGTCGTTATCGTTTTGGTTGACCGAAACGTACAGTTCCGCCACGTTAACGCCCTGCTCCTGCAGCGCGTCCCGCAGCTGATTGAAGTTGGATTCCAAAACTTCCTTAATCCTTTGGTTCTCCGCCACGAACTGCGCGGAAACGATACCGTTTTGCGTTACGACGCGCAGTGTCACGTCGCCGAGGTTTTCCGGACGAAGGGTAATGCGAATCTCCGCGAAATGGTCGCCCGACTGCGTCCTTACGCGGCTCATTATCTGGCTCATTACGTCCACGGCGTCCACGGGGTTTGAAGCGGACATCGCCGTAGGGGCGGCTTCCGCAGGCCTTGCGTTGGCGTTCGCCGCGCTCTCCGCCTGTACGGGCGGCGGGCTAAAGATATCGTTTTGCTGCGTCAATTGTGCTTCGCTCTGCGGGTTCTCGTTTTGCAAGCCCGCTTTCTCGCTTACGGGCTGCGCCGTTTGACTGGAAGGCTGCTGCTGCGCCGGCTTTGCCGTATCGGCGGCGGGTTCGGCGTCCGGTAACGCCAACTCAACCTCGTCTTCGGTAAACAGCGAAGGCTGTTCCTCTGTTACCACTTTTACGGTTTCCGTCGCCGTGGTTGCCGTCTGTTGATTGGTAACCACCGCTTCGCCGGTTTCCTTGTCGGTTTCAACGCGCAATCCGTTTAACTCGGGCAGTTTTGTCGCAAAATCAACCGGCTCCGCGGGTTTTACGATATCCTCCACCAGAACTTTAATCGCCTCAAAAGCTTCTTTAAATTCCGGTTTCGTGAGCAGCGCCGCCGGCGTAGGCGCGTCAAACGCCTGTTGAAGCAATTGTACCACCGCTTGCGGTTCCACAAGGTCTACGGGCTGTAAGTTCAACGTAGCGAGCCATTGCATGACCATTTCCACGGGAACGCCGAGCAGCTCCGCCACCTGTGAAACAATTTTCGCTTCTGTTTCCGGCGTAACCGCAGGTTTTGTCTCCGTTGATTCCGCCTTTTCAGGCTCCGCGGTTTCTTTTGTCTTTTCCCCGGTTTCGTCCGTCTTGCGCTCCGGCTCCGGCTTATCCTCACGGATTTCCTCCGGCTCAGGCCCGGCCTTTGTTTCTTTTTCCCTGACCTCTTTCTCCTTGACCTCGTTTTTCTTGGTATCGCGTGTCGCCTCGGGTTTCTCGCCCCGTTTTTCCACTTCGGTCATGAATTGGTCAAAACTTTTTTCCGCCGCTTTGGATGCGCCGTTCGGAACGGCATTGTCAGCGACCCATGTTTCGTTCTGTGATAATGCTGATACTGTCATTTTCATTTCACCTCCTTCCCTGTTTTTTTAATATATAAGACATACATCCCGTATGTTCTTACCGTGTTATTCCACCGGCTCAAGCGGGGCGATAGTGACGCCCTCTGTCGCGGGTTCTTCCGGGTACATCAACTGGGTAACAATCGCAAGGTTTGCCGGCTCAAACTCGTTAAAAATTTCCGCCCGGTTCCGCGGGTCCATATTCTTTAGTATACGCACGACCATATCCGAGTTGGGGGCAAGCATTGCCTGCAGCCCTTCCGCTGCCGCGTCCGCTTTCATTTCGGAATAAGTGGCGGCAACCTTTCTTTCTTCCGCGTTATACTGTAAGCGGTTCATGATTTCCGCGTAAATTTCCGCGGCGTTCTCAGGGGAAACCGATTCAAAATATTCCGCGTAGCCGCTCGGGTCGCCGGTGGCAATCACAACATCCAACGCCTGCTTCAGCGCGCGATAATTTTCTATTTGCGACTCATACTGCCGGAGGTTGCTGATGGTGCTTAAATCGTCCGCGCGCTGTTCCTGCGCCGTTTGAATATCCGCCTGCAACCGCTCAATTTGTATTTCGAGCGCGGTAACAATACTTTCGATTTCCTCCGGCGCCATAACCGCGTATTCATTTACCGGCTCCGCCGTACCTTCCGCAGGCGCGGGGAAATACTGCCCGATTAACGGCGCGCTGCTTAAATACGACAGAATACGGTCACGTACCCCAAACAGGTTTAACGCTATTACGGCGACGATACCGCCAATGATTACCAACAGCACTAAAACAGGCACCACAGGGAAACGCTTTTTCTTCTTCCGTTTGTCTTTTTTCTCTTTTTTTATTTTCTCCGGCTTTTCCGCTATATCCTGCGGCGCGGACAGGTCGGCTGTTTTGCTGTTTTTATTTGCCATTTAATCCCTCTCCGCATACGTGTAACTGACGAGCTGATCCACCAATTTTTGATCTTCCAACTTTTCTTCCTGCAGGTAATCTTCGTATCGGTGTTCTTTTATGGAATCGAGCATTTTCCGCTGCTTCATCGCCTCTACAAGTTCTAGCCTTTTCTTTTCCGCGTAAGCTTCCGCCGCATCTATGCGTATGTCCTGCTCCATGATACGCTGCTTCAAACGCTCTATCATATTATTATACCTGCGGATATCCGCCGGGTTAATATCTTCATCCAATGACTTGCGGAAACTAACGATTTGCTCCTCTTTTTGCGCCACTAATTTTCGCTTCGCCTGCCGTTCTTCCTCTAACCGGCGAAGCGCCTGACCGTACTCGATTTCCTTTTGGGATTCTATCTGTTCTTTAACGCCGAGCAACGGCTGTAAACGGAATAAAAACCTCGCCATATAACCGTCCTCTATGTACCCGCGATACCTTGCATGGTCTGCAAGGTGTCTTCAAACGAAAATTTTTCGTCGGTGCTTTGTATCAAAAAATCGTCAATCGCGCCGTGCTTGGAAATGGCGTCGTCTATTTCGGCGCTGCTGCCCTTTACGTATGCCCCGATGTTGATAAGGTCTTCGGAG
This sequence comes from Clostridiales bacterium, assembly GCA_031271275.1. Lineage (GTDB taxonomy): Bacteria > Bacillota > Clostridia > Lachnospirales > WQUN01 > JAISWA01. The sequence goes on from JAISWA010000283.1 coordinate 5,468, forward strand.
TTGCTGTAGACCGCCATTGATTTTTTTACCGCGTTCGCCGCCTGTTTATGCTCTTTATTCACAATGTCGGACATTACGCGGGAAACGCTTGCCAACACGTCAATCGCCGGGTAATGGTTACGGTTGGCAATCTTGCGGTTAAGCACGATATGCCCGTCGAGCACGCTTCGCGCGGTGTCCGTTACCGGCTCGGTCAAATCGTCCCCGTCCACCAACACGGTGTATAGCCCGGTGATGGACCCCTTACTCGAGTTGCCCGCCCGCTCCAACAGCTTGGGGATTACCGCGAACACCGAAGGCGTATACCCTCTGGAAACAGGCGGCTCCCCTGTGGCAAGACCGACTTCCCGCTGCGCCATGGCGTACCGCGTGAGCGAGTCCATCAGCAGCATTACATCCTTGCCTTTTTCCCGGAAGTATTCCGCGACGCTTGTGGCGACTTCCGCCGCCTTTAAACGCACCAACGCAGGCTTGTCGGACGTGGCGATAACCAACACCGAACGCCTTAACCCTTCCTCGCCCAAATCTTTTTCTATAAACTCACGCACTTCCCTGCCGCGTTCCCCTACCAAGGCTATTACGTTTATATCGGCTTTGGTGTTGCGTGCGATCATTCCCATCAACGTGCTCTTGCCTACGCCGCTTCCGGCAAATATGCCTATACGCTGACCCTTACCCACCGTAAGCAGCCCGTCTATGGCTTTAACGCCAATCGGAAGCGGATGCAGTATGCGGTTGCGCTCCAAAGGGTTGGGCGGCGCGTTGACACACGCCCATTCCTCACCCTCGTCGGGCAGGGGTTTTCCGTCCATCGGCTGACCGAGACCGTCCAACACGCGACCGAGCAGTTTTTCCGAAACGCGCACCGAAATGGGTTTTTCCCGCGCCTCCACAAAATTGCCGGGGCCTACGCCGGACATACTGCCAAGGGGCATTAACAAAATATTGTTATTCCTAAACCCGACCACCTCGGAAAGCACGGGGTCGCCGTACTTACCTGCCTTTATCAGACAGGTCTGACCGATATTAACGTCCGGGCCGGTGGATTCTATCGTGAGCCCGACCACCTGCGAAACGCGGCCCGACCTTCGGATATAATTCTTTTCCAAAACAGCGCGGTACTTCGTAAAATCAATCATTATTCTTTCCCGTATGTAAAATATAGGTCAGCTGATCTCGAAGGCTTTCAAACTGCTGCGTCAAACTGCAGTCAATATTCCCGAAGGGCGTTTCAATCACGCAATCCATTTCGTTAAGGGACGGGTCGCGTACCACTTCAATTTTTACCGAGCTGTCGGCAAGCTCCGTCAGTTGCTTGCTGTATTCCGCCGCCGTCACATAATCTTTCGGGGACACATGTATGGAAACTTCACCGGTTAGCGAAGTATCGGACAGCCCCTGCCGGATAAGGTACAGGATGGTTTCGGGGTAAAGCCGCGTTACATCGCCTATGAGTTTGGCGGCGATATCTTGAACCAACGCCACCATATCGGGCTCCAACGACGCTTCCATCCGTTTGCGTTCTTTATGGGCGTCCGCCAAAACCTGTTTTGCCTGTTCCTTTATTTTATTACCCTCGGCTTCCGCCTGCGCGAAGCCTTTGGTATAGCCTTCGTTATGCGCCGCTTTTCGTAATTGTTCCGACTCGGCTTCCGATTGAACACGCGCCGCCGCGATAATTTCCTCCGCTTCTTTACGCGCCTTCTGCAAAATCACTTCCGCTTCCGAACCCGCCTTCTTCACCATCTTGCGGGCTTTCTCCTCCGGAGAGTCCGACATGCGGGCATCCGGCGGGGCCTCCTGCGGGTAGCTTGCTTCGGCAATGGGCGTTACTTCTATGTTAATCACATTTTCGCTGTCTATAGTAACCGCGTGCGCCTTATAAACGCTAGACAATTATTTCATCCCCTCCGCCGCGCGCGATTATAATATCGCCCGCGTCCTGGAGCCTGCGTACAATATTGACGATTTTCTGCTGAGCTTCCTCTACGTCGGAACGGCGCACAGGACCCATATAATCCATATCTTCTTTAATCATAGCCGCAAGGCGTTTTGAAAGGTTGGCAAACAAATGATTCTGAAGTTCCTCGCTGCAGTTTTTAAGCGCAAGCGAAAGCTCCTTTTGGTCCACTTCGCGCAAAACCTGCTGCACGGAACGGTTGTCGAGCTGAAGCATGTCTTCGAACACGAACATTTTGCGGCGGATTTCTTCGGAGAGCTCGATATCCTCGACTTCCAAAGTTTCCATAATGTGCTTTTCCGTGCCGCGGTCTACGGAGTTCAATATATCGACTACCGAATCCACGCCTCCCACAGAAGTAAAATCTTCCGTCATAAGCGCCGAGAGTTTCTTTTCCAAGGCTTTTTCGACTTCCTTTATCACGTCGGGGGACGTGCGGTCCATTTGCGCGATACGGCGCGCCACGTCCGCCTGCTTTTCCTGCGGAAGCGAAGACAACACCTCCGCCGCCTGCTTAGGTCGCAAATAGGAAAGAATAAGCGCTATCGTCTGCGGGTGCTCGCTTTGTATGAAGTTTATAATCTGGCTCGCGTCAGTTTTGCGGATAAAATCGAAGGGCCGTACCTGCAGCGAGACGGTCAGCCTGCTGATAACCTCGTAGGCGCGCGCCTCGCCCAGGGCTTTTTCCAAAATGTTTTTGGCGTAGGCGATACCGCCCTCGGTGATGTACTGCTGCGCGAGACATATCTGGTAAAACTCGTTAAGCACTTCTTCCCTTGTCTCGGGCATTACGGTGGTGATATTGGCTATTTCAAGGGTAAGGGTCTCGATTTCTTCTTCTTTTAAGTGCTTAAAGACCTGCGCGGATTTCTCCGGCCCGAGGGATATAAGCAGAATGGCCGCCTTTTCCCGGCCGGTCAGTTCGTTGGTGATGGTTCCGGTTCCGGCTGCCAAGCTACCACTCCTCGTTGTTCAGCCAGTTACGCAGCAACGCCGCGACCGACTCGGGTTTTTCCGTGACGAATTTTTCGATTTGTTTCTTGACCTCGGACTCCTTGGAGTAATCGATTTCCTCCAACCTTTCGGCTTCTTCCCGCGCTTCTTCCAATTGTGTGCTGACCAGTAAATCCTCTACGGAAAGTTCCGGTTCCGGTTCTTCTTCTTCTTCGTCCTGCTTCTTGCGGCGAATCATGCCGAGCAGCAGCATAAGGATAAGCAGCCCGAGTATTCCGAACATGATGAACTGCTCGATTTGCAGGGGTTCTTCTATCATGTCGGTAAACAGCGGAACCTCTGAAATGGTAAAAGTGACGTTCTCGGGCAGAAAGCCCGTAGCTTTTGTAACCAACGCAATATAGGTCTCTAAGTCCGGGTCATTGGGCACTATTCTTCTGGTGGTATTGAGCTTGAACCTTTCCCAGTCCGCGTCGGTGCGGGCGGCGTCCTCCGCCATCCAAATGCTCTGGCTGTACAAAATATGCCTGACCGCGTTGACAGACGCGGACGAGGTGTCCCGCAAATAACTGGGGGGCGCGGAGGTGATGACCGTGTGTTCCTCGTTCATCGCGTAATCCGTTTCGCGCCTGCTCGTTGAAGCGCTTGACTGCACATTGTTGCCTGTCTGATAATCCGGGGCCGCCTGATCGTTTGCGCCAAGCCCGGGTTCTTCCTGCGGAGTCATACCTTCCGCTTCGGACTGGTCAATAAGCTCGGTCCTCGGCATACCGGTCTCGCTGCCCTCGATGGGCGGGCTGTATCGGGTTCTTTCCGTCGTTTCATTAAGGAGATTCGGGTATTCAAGATTAGACATTACTTGAACGCCGTCAAACAAAGGCATAAGAAAAATGCGGATATCCGTAGCGATTTTTTCTTTTTCCTGCCTTTGCTTATCAATTATGGTAGCCGCGCTGCCGCCGTTTGCCACGTCCGGGCCGGAATACAAGGTGTTATGGTTCGTATCGGTTACGACTACGTTTTCAATCAGCAGCCCGTCTACCGCGTGGGTCACATGCCGCGCCATCATTTCGCCGGTGGCGTTTGAATAAGGGAATTCCGTATCTACGATAACAGCCGCGGAACTGGGGTTTTGCTCCGACTCTATATAGCCTACCCGCTCGGGGATGCTAAGCTCTACGCTTACATCCTTCATACCGTCGAGCATCATAAAATATTGCTCGATTTCAGACTGCTTCGACAGTCTGTCCAATTCCCGCTTTTGTGTTTCGGTGGTGGACATACCGCTTAGGCTTAACGCGTTTTCGTAAGTGAAGGGAAGTTTATTGGTGGTCGGGTCGCTTTCAACCGCCACGTGCGCGGCTTGGAAATCATCCGCCGCCACGTCAAAGCCAAAACCGGTATCGGCTTCCCGGTACCGTATACCGGCGTTGGCAAGGGCGGCTTCTATGGCAGGCACGTCTCTTGCCTCTATATTGTTAATAAACCCCCGGTACCTGACGCGCGTAGCAAAATAAACGGTAAGGATTAAAGCTGCCAGAACAACGCCAATGGCAGCGATCAGCCTGATTTTCTGACCGCGCTCAAGGGCACTCCACCAAGCCCTTGCGGGCTGGATTACTTTTTGAAGTTGTTCCGGCATTTACTCACCCCTGCAGTGGGATATTGGTAAGTTACATTTGAATCCGCATGATTTCCCGGTACGATTCGATAATCTTGTTGGTTATTTGCGTAGTGAAGTTAAGCATACTGTTCGCCTTGTCGCTCGCCAGTAAAACGCCGGCTATGTCGTCTGTTTTGCCAAGCGCGAGCTCTTGCTGAAGCAAATCGGAAATCTTTATGTTCCGGTTCGTTTCCTTTACCACGTCCACAGCCGCGTCAAAAAAGGACTTGAACAAATCTTCCTTGGGGGCGGCTTCCTTCACGGGAAGACCCGTTACCCGCATATCGTCCTGAATCGCGCCGATACGAAAATCCATTTACTTCACCCCCTACCCTCTGCCTATTTCAAGCGTCTTCGCAATCATCGCTTTAGTGGAAGTCATCGCCGTAATTCCGGCTTCGTAGGAACGGCTCGCGGAAATCATGTTTACCATTTCCTCCACGATATTCACGTTCGGCATACGCACATAACCTTCCTCGTTCGCGTCCGGGTGGGAAGGGTCGTAAACCAGATTGCTCGGGGTCTCGTCCTCTACTATTTCGCTGACGCGCACGCCCATCCCCTGGTTGTGGCGGTACCTTACCGCGTCGGAAAAATAAGCCGAAAAGGGGTCGTTTTCCTTTATTTCCTGAAACAAAACCGTCCTGCGCTTGTAGGGTCCTCCGTCCGCCGTGCGGGTCGTTGAGACATTGGCGATGTTTTGGGAAATTACGTCCATCCTGAGCCGCTGCGCGGTCAACCCCGTCGCGCTGATGTTCATAGCGTCAAACATTGACATTTACATTACCTCCCGGTAAGAACCATACTCATCCGCTTTGAATTTATCGTGAGGCATTGAATCATGGTCTCGTAACGAATGGAGTTTTGATAAAGCCTGGTCATTTCAAGCTCCACGTCCACATTGTTTTCGTCGATACGGTAGTCATAATTTTGGTCGACAAAACGGACGGACGGCTTCGCCTCGGAAAGGTCGAGCTCGCCCGTGTCTCTGTAACGACTGATAGCCGCCTCGAGGGATTCCTCAAAATCGACGGCTTTCGCTTTATAATCCGGTACGTCGTTGTTGGCTAAGTTGCTGACAATTACTTCGTTACGAACCGACGAAGCGTTTATCGCCGCGCTGAGGATATTAAACTGGTTGTACATTTTATCAAATACCATAAGCGCCTCCCCTGCCGCGCTAAAGCACAGCGCGACACGTTTAACCATTTTATTGTATGGCCCGTGATTTGTAAATAGTTACACCCGTTAGACAATTGAACCAAGCACTTCTCCGATGGGCTGCCGGAACGTAAGCGAAGCTTTTCCGTCATAGGCGGTGGCGTCGCGGTTGATTAGCACAAGGGCGCCGCCCGTATAGTAACTGACGAGCCCCGCCGCGGGATAAACGGAGAGGGACGTCCCCCCGACGATAAAAACATCCGCTTCCGATATGTATTTTACGGCTTTGCTCATGGAATCACCGTCCAACGCTTCCCCGTAAAGTACCACGTCGGGTTTGACGACCCCGCCGCAGCTTTTGCACTGGGGCACGTTTGGCTTCTCTTTCATGATTTCTTCCAAGGTGTGCGCCGTACCGCAGCGCGTACAAAAATTGCGGCGGACGGAGCCGTGCAGCTCAATCACGTTTTTACTGCCCGCCTGTTGATGCAGCCCGTCCACATTCTGCGTGACGACCGCCCTCAGCCCGCCCGCCCGCTCCAACGCGGCAAGCGCGGCGTGGGCGGCGTTCGGTTGGGCGGAAGGGTAAATAAAGCGCGTGAAATAATATTTGTAAAACAGCGCGGTGTTGTTACGGAAGAAATTCGCGTGGACGATTTCCTCGGGGGAATAGCCCGCGAATTCGTCTTCCGCGCGGTTATACAAACCCGAAGCGCTTCGGAAGTCGGGTATACCGCTCTCTGTAGAGACGCCCGCCCCGCCGAAGAAAACCATGCGCTCCGCCCCCGCGATTAACGCCTTCAATTTAGTCAGCGACTCGTCGAAATCCTTTACCGCCAAGATGCCCGCCCCCTTCCGCGCAAAATTTCTCAAAACAACAACCACGCCCCGCAGGGCTCGCCACAAAGCATATCCCCCGTTAAAACATTCCTTGTAATTCAGCGATTCACTTTAGAGAGCCAAACCGCCGAGACAGCTCCATTTGATGTCGTGTTTTAATAAATTATTAACATAACTCCGTTATCTTTGCAAGCGATTTTTTCTATTTCAACCAAACAAAAATACAAAAGAGGACAAATAACACCAACACCGCGCTAAAGATTAAACCGACGCCAAGCGCCGTAAGCGTGGCGGTAACCATAAACCGCCTGTACTCGCCGCGCGTCATTTCTGCGGGCGCGTTTTCCGTTTCCGCGATGTGCGCGTTATCCCCGTTAGTCATACAAGTGGCACACCACCGTGTGGCCGGGTTTTATTTCGCGCTCCGCCGGCGCTTCGGTCTTGCATTTCGCCATGCAGTCCCGGCAGCGGGTATGGAACTTGCACCCCGACGGCGGATTGGCAGGCGAAGGTATGCTGCCCTCTAAGATGATACGCTCCATCTTGACCGTGGGGTCTGGCACGGGTATCGCGGAAAAGAGCGCCTTTGTGTACGGGTGCAGCGGCTCCGCGAAGATATCGTCCTTGGTGGCGAACTCCACCATGTTGCCCAGATACATTACCCCCACCGTGTCGGAAATATGCTGCACCACGCTCAAATCATGGGAAATGAACAAATACGTAAGCTTATATTCCTGCTGCAATTCTTCCAACAAATTGATAATCTGCGCCTGTATGGAAACGTCCAAGGCGCTGACCGGCTCGTCGCACACGATAAATTCCGGGTCGAGGGCGAGCGCCCGGGCAATGCAGATGCGCTGCCGCTGCCCGCCGGAAAACTCGTGGGGGTAACGGTCCTTATGGTACTCGTGAAGCCCGCAGGATTTCATGATGCGGGTGATATACGCGTCAAAATCCTTCGGGGGGACGATATTATGCTCTCGCACCGCCTCGCCGATAATTTCCCCTACGGGCATACGCGGGGAAAGGCTTGAATAGGGGTCTTGGAAAACGATTTGGATTTTGGGCCGCAGTTTGCGCAGCTCTTTGGGCTTTATGGAAAAAATCTCTTTGCCGTTTAACAGCACGCTGCCCTCGGTCTTGTCGTGAAGCCGGAGCACCGTCTTGCCCACGGTGGTCTTGCCGCAGCCGGATTCCCCCACCAGGCCCATGGTCTTCCCTTTTTCAATGGAGAAGGAAACGCCGTCGATGGCGCGCACCTGCCCCACCACCCGGTTAAAAAGCCCCGAACGGATGGGGAAGTGTTTCTTTAAATTTTTAACTTCCAACACCGCGCTGCTCATTGCGCTTCACCCCCGTCGCTCACGGTATTTTCAAAGCGGTAACAGGAAACAAAATGCGTGGGGCTGATGCGCCGCTCGGCGGGGTATTCCCCCGCGCAGCCGTCCACGCAGCTTTCGCAGCGGTCGCGGAAGTAACAGTAGTCCGGCATGTTGATGGGGTTGGGAACCGCGCCGGGGATGTTGTAAAGCCGGTCGGTCTTTTTATTGATGACCGGCTTGCTCGCCATCAGCCCAATCGTGTAGGGGTGCGCCGGGTTCATAAAAACTTCCTGCGCCGTCCCTTTCTCCACGATACGGCCCGCGTACATAACCACCACATAATCCGCCATTTCGGCGATAACGCCGAGGTCGTGGGTAATCAGCATAATCGCGCTGTTTATTTTATCTTTTAACTGCCTGAGCAAATCCAAAATCTGCGCCTGTATGGTCACGTCCAACGCGGTGGTGGGTTCGTCGGCGATAATCAGCTTGGGGTTGCAGGCAAGCGCCATGGCGATCATCACGCGCTGTCGCATTCCGCCGGAAAGTTCGTGGGGGTACATTTGGTAAATGCCCTCGCTGTTGGCGATGCCCACCATCTCTAAAAGCTCAATCACGCGTTTCTTGCGGTCGGCTTCGCTCACCTCCGACTGGTGCAGCTCTATGACTTCGTCCACCTGTTTTCCGATTCTAAAAACCGGATTCAGGCTTGTCATGGGCTCCTGAAAAATCATGGAAACCACGTTTCCCCGGATATGGCGCATCTTGTCGGTGGGGATTCTCGCCACGTCCACCGCCTTGCCGCCGAGGTTCAAACGTATGGAGCCCTTTACAATCTGCCCCTGGGGGCGCTGAACCAACTGCATGAGCGAAAGGCTCGTGATGGACTTGCCGCAGCCGGATTCCCCCACCACGCCCACGGTCTTTCCGGCGGGCACGTCAAAGGAAACACCGTCCACCGCCTTGACCGTGCCGATGTCGGTGAAGAAATAGGTGTATAAATCATCGAATTCCACCACGTTGGAAGGGTCGCGCATTACAGCCGCGTACTCGCTCTCGGGCACGTTTTTGCGGTTGCGCAGTTTTTCCATCCTGTCGGTGATTTTACGGTTTTCCCTGGATATGGCGCGGGTTTCCTTCGCCGAAATATAGTTTGCGTCCTTCTTTTTAATAGCCACAAAAATTCATCCTTCTTCACTCTTTTCACACGGACTCACACTTCGTTACTTCGTAACTCGTGTTCGTCTCGTGTTCAAAGAAACGATGACTCCCTCCATCCGCCGCAGGCGGCGGTCGTCATCGTTTCATTTTCGGGTCGAACGCGTCGCGCAGTCCGTCGCCCACAAAGTTAAAGCCAAGCACGGTGGTAAAAATAAGAATGCCGGCGGGTATCCACGACCACGGGTAGAAGGTCATGACCGTTACACTGGTGGCGGCGTTGGAAATACTGCCCCAGGAAGCGAGCGGGTATTTTACGCCGAGACCGAGGAAGGAAAGCGTCGCTTCGGTTAAAATAATACCGCCGAGCCCCATCGTGGCGTTTACGATAAGCAGGGGCATTACGTTGGGCACCAGATGCTTAAAGATACGGCGCGAATTGGATATGCCGGAAGCTTCCGCCGCCACCATAAAATCCTGCTCCCGCAGGGAAAGTATCTGCCCGCGCACCGTTCGCGCAATGTTGGTCCAATACAGAAGCCCCAGTATAAGCATGAGAATATATATGCGCATCATCGGCTCCACACGGTAAGCCTCCAGTATGGAACCGAGGATAATCAGCATGGGGAACGCGGGTATGGCGTTAAACAGCTCCACAAAACGCATAAGCAGCGTATCCACCCATCCGCCGAAATAACCGGACACGCCGCCGATGATTACGCCGATTAACGTCTCGATAATAACCACGACAAAACCCACGGTGAGGGAAACGCGCCCGCCGTACATAAGCCGGGCGAGCATATCCATGCCGTTGTGGTCGGTACCCATGGGATGTTCCGCGGAGGGGGGTTGATTAAGCAGTATAACCTCGGTAGACTTTGCGCTTTTTATACGGTAGTTGGCGTTAAACTGCTGCACGTCAAAGCGCAGCTCCTCGCCGGTGGCGGTGTCGGAATAAAAAAACTGCTTATTGTCCAAAATCGCTTCCGTCACCACTTGTTTAAAGGCGACGGGCAGGAAGATATCGCTTCCCACCGGGGGGATTATCATAAACGCGGCAAGGTTCGCGAAGGCTGCGCCGCTTTCGTCATACACCGTGGCGTTGTCTTTGTCGTTTATTTCAAGGGTAAAGGAACGCCCGCCGCAAGTAAAGGCGGTATCGCCGGTGTTGAGCGCGGTCTGCGCCGCGTATTTAAACTCATAGGATTGGATAAACGCCGACTGCGCCGCGTCATAGGCGTCAAAAATCAGCTTGGAAGCGAGCGCCAAATCCTGATAGGCGGCGACGGTGGCTTTACGGCTTTCCCTTACAATCTGGTACGTTTCGCCCCCGAAGTCAAAGGCGTCGTCGCCGGCTTCGTAGCTTTCCGTAAAGGCGGCAACGAACTCGTCGGTAAGCGCTATTTTATCGGAAGGTTTAAACCGTATGCCCACTCTTAAAACATCGGCTTCCGCCAACGGGTTGTTCCCGCCTATGCGGTAAAAATCTTCCCCTTCTTTATTAATCACATACTCCACGCCGTCATAGATGACTTTATCCTGACCGGAGCCGAGGGCCTTTAAAAGCTGCGCGCGCACCAGGCTGTTGGTGGTCACGCCCTCCATGTCGGTAAAGCGCGGCTCGGTATTGTAGGTGGCGACGGCGTAATCCAACTCCACAAAATCTACGCCCTTAAAAACCTGCGCCTGCCCGTAGGGGTACAAGAAACCGCCGAGGAACGAGAACAAAAACATAATGACCAAAATGACCATGCCGACAATCGCCAACTTGTTGCGAATGAAACGCTTATATACCATCATGCCGGGGGAAAGAACCTTTACCCGCTGCACATCGTCAAGCGCCACGCGCTCCCCTTGCACTTTTTTTTCCGTATTATCTTCCACGACTGCGCCGCCCCCTAACTTATTCTTACACGGGGGTCAACCACCGCGTACATAACATCCGCTATTATTAAGCTGATTTGCGTTAAAATAATGATGAACACCATGTAAAACATGGTAAAAGGTATATCGCCCTGGGTCATGGCGTTAAACGCCGTATACCCGATGCCGGGAATGGCGAAAATCTGCTCCGTAATCATAAACCCGCCGAACATAACCGGCAGTAGATAACTGAAATAAGTGACCAACGGTATCAATGTGTTGCGGAAGGCGTGTTGGTTTATCACGCGCTTCTCCGGCAGGCCCTTCGCCCGCGCCGTGCGGATATAGTCCGCGTTTAAGACTTCGAGCATGTTGGTGCGGGTGTAGCGCATAAGCCCGCCGATGGAAGTCATCATCAGCGTGGCGACCGGCAGCACCAAATGCCACGCGATATCGCCGATTTGCTCCAGGGGGTTCATAAAAATATGGTTGCGGCTGATGATGCCGTACAGCTCAAACCACTGCAGCTTCACCGCGAACACATACCGCATCATGGAAGCGAAAAAGAACGAGGGAAGGGAAATGCCGAGCAGGGCGAACACGGTAACGCCGTAGTCGGTCTTGCTGTACTGCCTTTTAGCCGCGGTTATCCCCAGGGGGATGCTGACAATCAGCTCGATAACCAACGTAAAGATTTGAATGATGACGGAATACCAGACGACGGACTTAAACTGGTCCACCACCGGAATGGTATACGCCCAACTGTCGCCGAACTCCCCGCGCAGCGCGTTGGAAGCCCAACGGAGGAAACCGCTGAAAATATTCAAATCAAGCCCGTAATTCGCGTTCAACTGGTCGAGCCATTCCTGATAAGACTTGGCGTTGGGAAGCTGCGCCAACTTCATTGCCATAGATTCCACAAAAGAGGTGGGCAGCATCCGGATGACCGCGTAAGTGATAAACGAGCCGAAAAAAATAATCAGGATTGCGAACGCTACCCGTCTGATTAAAAACTTAGACATATGCTTTACCGCCTTCTACAAAACAAACCCCGCCCTCACGAGCGGGGTTTGTTCTTAAATCGTAAATTAGTTCCTGCCGGCAACCATGCTGACGCGGCTTATTTCCGAACGCCAGGGATAGAAAGCAGTCATTCCCTTTGCGAGGGTTTCCGTATCGATACGCTCGGTGCTGAAACAGTCGAAGTCCGCGCGCTGGTAGTTGGGAACCTCAACCGCCCAGTCGAGCAGGATATCAAAGATTTGCTTAAACACCGCCTTGCGGTAAGCGCGGTCGGTGGTGGTGCGGGATTCTTCCATCAAGCGGTCAAGCTCGGGGTCGGTAATACCGGTGTTGTTGTCATTGGTGCCGCCGGCGCCCGGGACGTTGCCGCTGTAATAAATCTGGTACACGTCCGGGTCAATGGTCTGCTGCCAACTCATGCAGAACATGTCGAGCAGTTCCTCGTTGGAGGGGTTGACCATTTCGGTGGTGAAGTTGGCGGTGGCTACGTCCACGATGTTGATGGTGATGCCGATTTCCGCCATCGCTTCGCTGAAGTCGGTCATGGCGGCGAACATGGCGTGGTTGCCCGTGCCGTCCCCGCCGATAAGCATGTCGTACTCAAGGTAGGACTTTTCGCCCGCTTTGGTGTTGCGGACTTCGCTCGGCCCCGCGGTTACTTTGCCGTCTTCGACGGTGAACCCGGCGGCTTCGAAGAATTTAAGCGCCTCGGCGAGGGCGATTTCCCTCTTTTGCTCAAAGGTCATGTCTTCGGTGTACAGCGGCTCGCCGTCAATACCCCTGCTGAACGCGACTTCGTAGCCTTCGTCAAACGCCGAGGGGGAAGCCCAGCTGACCTGCGAAATATTGTAGTTGATAACGGAGGCGGTACCCTGATAGTAGCTGTTGACCGCCGTGTCGCGCATGATGGCGTAAACCGTCGCCATCGCCTTGCGCATATTCTTGGAGGCGTCGCTGCCGCGCTCGTTGTTTACGCTTACGTTGTAGGCGTTAAACGCGGTGTAGTTGTAGCCCAGGAAGTCGATGATGGAAGTGGTAATCTTGTCGCCGGTAAGCTCGCCGTTGGAGTTGGCGCTTCTGATGAATTCGCTGTCGGCGTTGGAGTAGTTGATGTTGGCGTTGTCATGGGAACCGGAAACGATACCGGTGGGGTACTCGGAATTGGGAACGACCTTCATCTGCACATGCTTGGTGGCGGCTTCGCCTTCCCAGTAAAGGGGGTTGGCTTCGAACACCACCACGGTGTCGTTTAAGATTTCCTTATAGATGTACGGACCCATGCCCATAGGCTCGGCGTCCTTGGCGCGCACCACGGACAAATCGCCGAAGGGGAATCCGAACTTGCCCGCCTCGTAATCCCAAAGGTCGGGGTCGCCGTAGTAATGCTTGGGGGTGATGTAGTGGTCGAGCATGGCGTAAGCGCCGGGCGCGCTGAAGCCCTGCAATTTGATTTCCAACTCGTAGTCGTTTACGCGGGTGATGCCGGACACATGGGTTACGCCGGAAGCGCCGCCCTCGGCGGACGCCGCGATATGCTTGACCAACTCGTTATTGATGGCGGTCAGCATTCCGCCCACGAGCGCGGGGTCTTCCGTATCCCAGAAGGCAACGGGGTCGTCGTTGTATTTCACGCGCGCCTCGTTGGCGTAGTCGTCGATGGTGGGGTATTCGCCCGCCGAAAGGTTAAACGTCGCGCCGGAAGCCGTGGTGAGAATCTTCTCGCCGGTGGAGTCGTCCACGTCGCCGAACCCCCACATCGCCATGCCGAACATGACCTGCAAGCCTTCCTCGGCGCTGATTTCGTCCGGGGTATGCTTGCCGTAGTCCTCGGCGTAATCGGCAAGGTAGTTCGTTACGCAGTAGTCCACAATTTTCTTTACATTGTCTTTCCATGTCTGGTCAAAGGTGGTCCAGTAGAAATCCTGCTGCTCCTGCGTCCAGGCGTCGGCGTCGGACCATTCGTGGTCCGGTCCCGCCGCGTAAACCGCTTCCGCTATGGGGCCGTAATCGTCGAGCATTTCCTGTGAAAGTTGGGTGCGGTAGTTTTCAAGCCCGATGATGGGGTAGGAATAGTTGGTAATACCGCCGTCGAAGTCGGGGTCAAGGGTTACGTAAATGGAAAAGAGCACGTCGTCGATAGTGACGGGGACGCCGTCAGAGAAAACCAGGTCTTCACGAAGCTTGATGCCGTAAGTGGTGACATCCGCCGCTTCGTCGTACACTTCGCTTAAATCCGCGACGCCCTGGTAGAAATATTCCTCGCCGTTAAACTCGCGGGTTTCTCCCTCGATGCCGTTGAAGACGATTTCGCCCCGGCGGTCGGTGAGGATCGTGCGGAACTGGGTCATGTCCGCCACATTGCGGTCGTAAGCGGAGGATGAAAAGAAGGGGGTGAACATTTTCGCGAAGCCGGATTCCGCGATGACCAACGGAATTTCCACCACTTCAGGTTCCGTAGGCGCTTCCGTAGTAGCCTCGGTGGTGGCTTCCGTAGTCGCTTCCGTGGTTGCGGCGGTGGTCGCCTGCGTGGTTGCCGCGGTAGTGGCGGCGGTGGTGGCTTCTGTAGTGGCTGCGGTCGTGGCTTCCGTGGTGGGCGTAGGCGGCGGGGTGGTTCCGCACGCTGCCAACGAGAACGCCATCACGGCTGCAACGGCAAAAGATAAAACGCGGTAAAACTTCTTGCTCATTCGCTTTGCTCCTTTTTTAATATGTAATGATAATACAATTCAATAGTGTAATTAAACTGAAATATTTTGTCAACGAAAAATTGCCGGAAAATCACGCCGGGCAGCGTTGAAGGCAGCCCGGGCGGCGATAAATTATAAAGCATAGTAAACCTATGGTTTTATCGGCAAAGATTTTCAAATAATTTATTTTCAAATCGCGTTTGCGCCGAACGCATTTACTTTCATTTTTATGATTATTTTTACTGCGCTAACGGCTGAATAAGCACGGGAAGTTCCTCACGGCTCGGGTTTGACGCCGCCAAATCGACGAATACAAGCGATACAAATCCCGTTTCTTCTTCGGGCTTTATATCGCTTATATCACTTGCCCGCGGTATTTCATCACCGTCTCTTAGCGCGCTAAAAATCCAGCCTGCTGCCGCGTCCGCCGCCATATACATAGCGTCAGCCAAGTCGTCACCGAAAGTCGCAAGCGGGAAGTCCGGCATTTCCACGGAATACCGCCCGTCTTCTTCCCTGTAAAAACACGCGGGATAAACATATTTCATAGAATACTCCTTTCATAAAACCAACCAATCACATTCAACAAAACTTACGACAGGGCAGCCTGCTTCCTAATTGAGTTTACCACTCTCTTAGGCAAGTCGCCTTTATGATACGGTATGGTAACTTTTCCGGGCTTCGTTTCATGTTTATAATGATAGTGTGAGCCTTCAATGCCGTTTAATCTCCATCCGTCATCCCTTACCATTTTATCCGCTTCTCTGAACGTCATACCGACACATCCTTTTCACGGATATTTTTATTGACAATGCGGGCTTGCTTCCATAATAAGAGCGCGAGCGCACACATAGCCGCCGCAAGCGCCGGGAAAAAATATTCCGCAAGCGGCGGCTGCGCCGCCCGTACAAGGTAAATGATTCCCCCGACGGCCGCCGCGGCGGAAAACAGCATCCCGGTCAGCGACCACACCAACAGATGCAGGAACGAGCCTTCATAGTGCGCCCGTTCCAGTTCCGCCCCCCGCAGATAGAATTTCACCGCGTCGATAACCGCGAAGGCGGCGGGGAAAACGAGCAGCGCATAGGGTATGCCCGCGTAGAACGTCCGCGTGGTTTGATTGCCGAGCACACCCGCCAACAGGTACGCCGCGCCGTTTAAAACCGCGAAAAGAACCATCCGCGTTTTTGCCCGCCTTAATTCGCCTTCGGGCATGTCCGCCGTAAAAATCGCGCCCCGGTAAACGAGGCGCTTTTTATCTTCGGTGAGTTCGTAATCCTTTACGTATTGCCGCTTCATTACAGCCCCAAAAACTTCACTTCGCCGTCCACCATGACGAATTTCAGCTTTAGCGCGCCGTCCACCGCGATAATGTCCGCGCGCTTGTTTTCGTCGAGGGAACCCACCGCGTCAAAAATCCCCGCCGCCTTCGCGGGGGTGCAGGTCGCCATGCTGACCGCGTCCGCAAGCGGTACGCCCACCCGCTCGTGGATTTTTTTCACGCAGCCCAACAGGGTGGCGGTGCTTCCCGCCAACGCGCCGTCTTTGAGCCGGGCGATGCCGTCCTTTACGATTACGGGCAGTTCCCCCAAAGTGGATTCCCCGTCGGGCAGCCCGCCCGCCCGCATACAGTCGGTGATCAAAACCGTTTTGTCCGCGCCTTTGGCGGTCGCCACGATGCGCACCGCTTTGGCGTGCACATGCACTAAATCGCAGATAATTTCCCCGTACAAGTTTTCGTTGGTCAGCACCGCGCCCACCAACCCCGGTTCCCGGTGGTTGAGCGGGCTCATGGCGTTGTAAGTATGGATGGCGGCGGCGGCGCCGGCTTCCACGCCCGCGTCGGCTTCGTCGAGGGTGGCGGAGGAATGCCCGATGCGCACGCGCACGCCCATGCCCGTCAGTTTTTTAATGGCTTCCGCCGCCCCGGGCAGTTCCGGCGCGACGGCGATGCTCAGGGGCTTGCCGGGTATGGCGGCTTGCGCCTTTTCCACCAGCGCCAAAATTTCAGGAAGGGAAATTTCCTTAATAAATTCCTGCGGGTGAGCGCCTTTGTTCTTCGGGTTGATGTAGGGGCCTTCCAGGAACAGCCCCGCGATTTTCGCGCCGCCCACGCCCCGCTTTACCGCTTCCCCCACGCCTTTTATGGCGGCGTCGGTCATTTCGTCCGACGCGGTGACGGTGGTGGGGATAAAGGAAGTCACGCCCTCCTTTATTTTAAACAGGGACATTCCGTTGAGCGCCTCATAGGTGCCGTCCATGGTGTCGTAACTGTTGCCGCCGTGTACGTGGGTGTCAATCAGCCCCGGCAGCGTCAAACATTCCCGCAGGTCGATGATTTCCGCGTCCGGGTTTTCCGTCTTCAATTCCAAGCCGCCCACGCGGGTTATTTTGCCCCCGTCCACCAAAAACGCCCGGTTTTCGCTTTCCCTTCCGTTGGAGATGCTCTTGCCGGTCAGCACTAATTTCATAAACTTTTCCTCCGTTTGTTATCGCGGCGCGCGCCGCCTTAATTTTTATCCTAACTATATCACAGCAATTTTCCGAAATATACAACGAAGGCGGAAAGTCAATCCGTATAAAACAAATATTTTTTGCATTGAGATGATGAAATGGATTTTTATTCCGGTTCGGTATTTAACGCGGGAAACAGCGCGGGGCTTTTAGCGGTCAACCAGCGCGGGCAGGGCAAAACCGCCCGGTGGGAAGCCGGCGACATTATTTCCGCGTCGCTCTTGGAGCGCACCGCCGACGGCGTGGCGAAGCTGCAAACAGGGGACGGCGTGAATTTTACCGCCGACTCCGCCTCGGTGACGGGCAATGTGGGCGACACGTTGGAATTCCGCGTGATTAAGAACGACAAGACCCTGACGCTTCAGCAAATCGAGCGGCAGCACAAGCAACAGGCGGCGCGCGCCCGGGGCGCCGCCCATATAACGGACGAAATCAAAACCGTAAGCAAAAGCGTCACCGTCATCGGGGAGGACGACCAACGCCGGGCGGAGGAACAGCAGGAGCAGCAGCGGAAAGCTTCCGAAGCCGTCGCCAAGATACAGCGGGCGCAGCAGTACATGCGGCGCAACGCGGGCAAGTCGGCGGTGACCGCGATTATCGAGAGCGGGCTTTCCATTTATAAAATCAGTTTCGCCGCCCTTGACCGCGTTATGCGCGAAGCGGGGAAAAACCCGGTGGAAGATGTGCCGAGCGAGGAAGCCGTGGCTTCCGTTTCCCAATACGACGCCCGCGATATACGCGCGATTGCGCAAAGCCTCGGCCGCTACGGGCTGCCCGTCAACGCGCAAAACGTGGAATCCCTCCGGCGGGCATACGCGGAACTCTCGCAACAGCCCGACGACCGGGCGGTGGAAAAACTGCTTTCGGACGGCGGCAAGGGCGGCGGACCCATCACCTTTGCGGAATTATATAAGAGCCGTTTCTCCGCGCCGGAAGCTTCCGCGCGTTATTACGGCGAAAACGCTGACGTGCCCGTTGAGGATTTAACGGGCGAGGTTTTGAAATTTTTTAAGCAGGAAGGCATTCCCGACACGGGGGAGAACCGCGAGGCGGCGAAGTTCCTGTTGGAGCGGGGCATTCCGCTTGACAGCGGCAATGTGGCGAACGCGGTTTTTTTGCGGGACACGGCGGCGTTTATTTCCAGAGAAGCCGTGTTTGACCGCGCCGCGAGGGCCATCGCGTTGGACGAGGATTTCTCCGGTATTCCCATAAATGAGTTTGCGGACCGCGATTACGGCGACCGTTCCCTTAAAATGGCCGAGACGCAATTGAAATTTACCGCCGAGGCGGCGGCGAGGCTGAGCGGCAAAGATATCACAATCGACACCGGGCCGCAGCGGGAATCGCTGCGAAGCCTTACGGAGCGCAACCGCGAGGCTTACGAGCGTTTCCTGCGGTACGCCGGTATTAAAGACGACGGGGATATCCCCGCCCAAACCGGGCGCATGGCGTCCCTTTTCGGCAAGCTTTCGCAAATCAATCCGCTCACCGCCAATGTACACCCGGGCATTATGGGCGGGCAGATACCTTTCACCATCGACGGGATACACGAGGCGGTCATGTTCGCCCGGGCGGCGGAGGGCTACGAGACTTTCGCCACCGTACCCGACCCGCGCTACGGCGACAGTTTCGCCAACCTGCGCCCGCAGTTCGCGCCCCTGCTCGAGAGCCTCGGCGCGGCGGCGACGGACGCCAATACGCGGGCGGCGTTCATCCTTTCCAAAAGCGAAATGGACGTCACCCTTGAAAATATTGAGCGGGTAAAGGAAATAGACGCGAAGATTTCCGCCATCACCAGCGGACTGCACCCCATGATTGCCGCGCAGATGATAAAGGAAGGGCTTGCGCCCCTTGAAATGAAGGCTGACGAAATGTTGGCGTACATCCGGCAGTTTAAGCAGGTTTACGGCGAGGACGGCGGGGAAAAGGTGGCGCGGTATATTATGGAAATGGACGAGGACAAAACCCTCGACGAGGACACGCGCAAGGGCATGGTCGCCGTATACCGGATGCTGCACGTGATACAAAAGGACGGCGCGGCGGCGTTGGGTCTTGCCGTAAGGCAGGACGCGCCGCTGACCCTCGGCGCGCTGATGGAGCTTTCCAAATATTTCGCCAGAAATAAAAGAGGTGGGGACGCGTTTGACAAGTCGGTGGACGACGCGTTCGGGAGCCTTGAGCGCATAGAGCGGCCCGGGGACAATATCCGTTCCATTTTGGAAAGGAGCGGCGCCGTCAGGCGGGCGTTTACGCATACCGACCTTACGGCGGAAGCCGTGATAGACCGCGCGGTTCCGGATAAACTGCGGGAATGGTTAGCGGGCGACGGGAAGCATATTCCCCTTGAGGATAAAATTTTTGAGGAACCGCCCGCGCAAAGCGCCCCGGAACAAACCGAAAGCGCGGTCATTTCACAGATACAGACCTTTTACGCCGCGCCGGCGCGGTTGATCGCGCAATTGCAGGGCAGGGGAATTCCGGCTACCGCCAAAGCCCTTCGCGAGTTGGAAAAATTGCCCCGCAGGCAGAGCGCGTTAAGCGAAGCCCTTGCCCACGCCGGAAGCGGCGAACGGATTGCCGCCGTCGCGGAAGCGGCGGAACTTTTTGAGGCGCGTTCAGGGGCGGGCAACGGCGGCGAATACCGTATCCCGGTCAAAACCAAAACCGGCGTCAAGGACTTGAACCTGTACGTGCTCAACGATAAAGCGCTGCTCGAAGACGGCGCGAAGGTGCTGCTCGCCCTCGAAACCGACACCCTCGGCCCGGTGCGGGCGCTGTTCACCTTAAACGGAAGCGCGGCGAACATCGCCGTGCAGGCGGAGACCCCCGCCGCCCGCGACAGGCTTTCCGGCAACGCGGAAGCGCTTACCGCCTTGCTTACAGCGGCGGGGTTTGACGATATACGGTTAAGTTTTGAGGTAAAGCCCGAAAATAAAGCGCGCCCGGCGCAGCCCGCGGAGGATTCGGAAATGACGGCGCCCGGCGGGCGCGTGTTGGATGTGCATGAATATGTCGTCTGAGGAGAATGCCTTTTACGCGGCGCTGTCCGCGATCACCCGGTTCATCGAACAAACCGACGAAGGGGTTGGAGAGCCGGAAGCAAACAACGGGAACGGGGAAGCGTCCACATAGGCGGTGAAAATTAAATATAAACGGGCGCGAGGAGGACGCGAAGCGCCCGCACGAGTGGAGCGTTTGCATCGGCAAACGCGACGCAGCGACCGTTTAGACATTAACACCGCCTATGTCTGGAGAAAATGAGGACGGAAAATTTTATTTCGAAGGGAAGTAGAGAAACATGACAGTCAGCCACAATATCCCCTCTTTACTGATTCACACCAACCTGCAAAAGAACGACCGGCTGCTCTCCGGGGCGCTCAGGCGGCTCGGTTCCGGCTACAAGATAAGCAGCGCGAAGGACGACGCGGCGGGGCTCGCGATTTCCAACAAACTATCCATGCAGATATCGAGCCTTGAGCGGGCAAGCCAGAACGCGACTCACGGGGTCTCTTTGGTGCAGACCGCCGAAGGCGCGCTTTCGGAAGTGCACACTATGATACAGCGTATGCGCGAGCTTGCGGTGCAGGCAGCGAACGAGGTCAACAACGCCGACGACCGGGAAAAAATACAGCAGGAAATAGACGAATTGGTAGAGGAAATCAACAAAGTCGCCGAACGTACCGACTTTAATAAAATTAAGCTGCTGAGCGGCGAGGCTAACAGGGTGAATAAAAGCTATGTTGATAATGTCGTCGGTGTCGCGGCGGATAATGTACTGGACATCAACGTGGCGAAGCTTTTATATTTTTCCGACGAGACGCCGTCGGGCGAGCACACGTATACCATAACCGCGCCGGGTACGCCGGCGATACAGATTGGCGCTTTACCTGCGGCGAGTAATCCTACGGATAAAATAGGCGACTTACTTTCACCGCTCCCCGCCGGTATGGACGCCGACGACTTGGAAATGGAAATCATGATTAACGGGGAAAAATTAAAAATCAAGGGCAGCGACACCCTTGAGACGGTTCAGGCAGGGATTAGATCAGTCTGTTACTTTACGGGGTTGGATTATAGAGTGAACGAGGCAACAGACGAAACGCTGATCATGTCAAAAGTCGCGGGCAGCGACCAGGAAATTGACATACGCTGCAATATTTCTGAAATAACCCAAGACGGGGTGAGAAAGTTAACCCCGGGGGACCGCGACAAGTTGGAAGCCGAATTAATGAGTTTCTTTGGTTTCTCCGAAGGCATATCCAAAGGGACGGACGCGGTAATTGAATTTACCGCGACGGATATAAACGACAACTTTTCTTACAAGGCCGTGGGAAACCGCATTGAAGCCATCGGTACCAACGGGGAGTTTATGCAGTTTAACTTGCAGGTTAATTATCAAACCTTCAACGCGGGCGGCGTGACTTTCCAATACGGCGGCGACGCGATTAATACCTTTACGGCGACGGAGGGCGCGCCTGACGATGTGGACGGAAACCCGGACACCCCCGCCGTAAGCACGACAAGCGTCCCCGCCGCCGCGTCCCGCAACATGATGTTCGACATCAAGGAATACGGTCCCATTATGCTGCAGATAGGCGCGAACTACGGCAACAACATGGCGGTCGCCATACCGAGGCTCGACGCGGAGACCCTCGGGTTTGTGGAATACAAATCCGGCGAAATGTTCAGTATGCTCAATTACATGAACACCCCTGGGGCAAGCAAGGCGATCGACCAGTGCGATTCCGCCCTCGCGGTGGTCTCCACGGTGCGTTCAAGGCTCGGCGCGTTCCAAAACCGTTTGGAAGCGACCATACGCAGTGTTGATACCGCATCCGAAAATACCGAGTCGTCCCGCAGCCTGATTCGCGACACGGATATGGCGAAGGACTC